>JAGMZX010000138.1:0-3184 GCA_018005585.1 Candidatus Hydrogenedentota bacterium
GCGAGGTACTCGGCGGTGGAGATGACGTAGTCGAATCCGGCTTCGTCGATGCCTTTGCGGCGTGTGGATTCGCGGGCGTTCGAGGTGGCGTCGTGGATGCAGAGGGTGCGCCAGCCGAGCCGTTTCGCGGACTTGGCGGTCTTGCCCAAGCAGGCCTCGGTGTGGCCGCCGATCATGACGAGGTTCTTGACGCCAAGGTTTCGCAGGACGAACGCGATATTGCAGGAGGCGAAGGCGTCCTGGGCGGCCTTTGCGATGACGTATTCGCCGGGCTGGATGTTCAGGGCCTTGGCCGGCCGCGAATCGGGGCGGCTGATGTGGCCCGGCCATTTGCGCGCGTCGTCGCCGAAATCCTTCCTGAACGACTGATAGATATCGGGGTCGAGGTCCATGGCATCCTCGAACAGATAGCCCCAGTGTATAAAGAGCATCTTCAAGCCGAGCCTGCGGGACGCCTCGGTTACCTTGACGGCGTTCGGAAAGGCGACGTCCCAGGCAAAGGTGTTTGCCGTGTTCACGTCATCCGCGGAAAACCCCATCTCCCTCCAGATGCCCGGCAATTCCTGATAACTCAGGGCAAGGCCGCGCGCGCCTTCCTGAATGTCCACGCAGACCAACGCACACGCGTTGAAGAATTCCGGCTCAACCATGCTCGTTCCCTTTCCGTAAAGTCCGCGCGGCCATCTTAACGGGCCGCGGGCGCCGGTTCCAGCGAATAGCCGCGCAGGATGCGCGCGCCGTCCACACGGAAACCCTTGTTCGTCCGCCGCACACGCAAGCCGCCGTGCCAGTCGGTGCGCCATACCCGCACCCCCGCGTCCGCGTAGCGTTGGAGCACCGCCGCGTCCGAACCGGGGCCGCGCCCGGTATCGCGCGTCGAGACAAGTGCTATTTGCGGCGCCGCACGGGCGATGAATTCCGCCGTGCTCGATGTCTTCGACCCGTGATGCGGCACTTTTAAGATGTCCGCGCGGTAATCCAGGCCCGCCATACTTTGCTCGCCCGCCGCCTCGACATCGCCGGCAAACAGGGCTGTCATGCCCGGCCAGGTGAAGCGCAGCACCAGCGAGTTATCGTTGACGTGGCCGGCGGCGGGCCGGCCTGGAGGCGGATGCAATACTTCGACGATGGTCCGCTCGAACGCAAGCCGGTCACCGCGCTGGATGCGCCGCACAGGCACCTTGCGCCGTGCGCACAGTGCCAGGAATTCCTGTTCGAGCGGGCGTCCCGTCGCGTCCGGCCCGAGCAGCACCTCGCCGACAGTCAGTTGCTCAACCACCGACAGCAGCCCGCCCAGATGGTCCCGGTCGGGATGCGTCACGACAACGTAATCGACGCGGCGCATGTGGTTGGCCAGCAGGAACGGAATCACGACCCGCTTGCCCATGTCTACATACTCGGAACGGTCGCCGCCGTCGATGAGAAAGGTCTTGCGCCCGGGCGTGCGCACCGCGATCGCGTCGGACCTTCCGACATCGAGCACGTTGATGCCGGCGGGCGGCGGCCACGCGGTCCACGTCGCCAGCGCTGCCAGCAACAGCGCAGTGACGGCAAGACCGCGCCGTCTCGACGCGGATTGGGCCTTGGCGGGGACCAACAGCAGTACCAGCGCCGCCCAGTACAGGCCCACGGAGAGGTCCGTCGGACTGACGAGCAGGAAATGCGCATAGGGAATACGCGCGGCCATGCCCGCAACGAAGCGAATCAGTATCACGACAGGGAGCAGCGCGTGGCCGAACAGCATTGCGGCGGGGGGCAGGACAAATGCGGCCGCGGTTGTCAGGGCGCAGAGCCACAGCGCCGCGCCGAGCAACGGAATGACCAGGAGATTTGCCAGCGGCGCCGCCGCGGGAAACACGTGGAAGAAACGTATCGCGATGGGCAGCGGCAGCAGTTGCACGGCGAGCGTGGGCGTGACGGCGTTCGCTATCCACCAGGGGACGCGCCCGACCCGTTCGTTGAGCAACGGTGTGAACAACAGGAGCGAGGCCACGCTCAAGAAGGACAGAAGAAACCCGCCGTCGAACAGGTCGTTGGGATTCAGCAAGAGAAGCACGACCGCCGAAAGGCTCAGAGCCGTGGGCGCATCCGGCTCGCGATTGAAGAATTCCGCGATAAGGTACAGACCGATCATGAACGTGGCGCGTAATGTGGAGACGCGCGCCCCGGCCAGCACGCCGAACAGCACCACAATGGACAGTGTCAGCACGATGCGCAGGTGCCTGCGCCGCGGAAGCGTGCCCGAAAGGAAATACATGCTTGCGTAGATGACGCCCACGTGAAGGCCGGAAACCGCAAGGATGTGCGCGGTGCCCGAATACACGTAGTCTTGCCGTTCCGCATCGGTCATGCGGCTGCGTTCGCCCAGCCACACGGCAAGGACGAAGGGCAGGATTTCCCGCGGCACGGCGCGAGCGAGACGTTCCCCTTCTTCTTGGCGCAGCCGGGCGATCCAGTATCGGATGGACCATCGGGGCGCGCCAATTCGCTCGAGACCGTCGCCCGCAATCCGCAGATCGGTGTAGACGCCGTGCGCCCGATAGTAGTCTTCAAGGTCATGAATCCCGTGATTCACCGGCGACAGCACGCGGCCCAATGTGCCCGCCGCGCGAATGCGCTCGCCCGCGAACAAAGGTCCATTCGGCTGACTCCAGCGCACGAGCACGCCGCCCGTCAGGCGCCCCGTCTGCCCGCGCCGCACGGCGCGGTCCACGTCGAACACGAACGTGGTGTAATCCGTACCGGGCAGGATAATGCCCGCCTCGCGCACGTGCCCTTCGAGCACGAGGTTTTCCCGGGGGCAACCCGCTGCAAACCGGCTCAGCGGGTCGCCCGGTGTTTCGGCGTGCCGCGCGTGAAAGATGAGTCCGCCCAGGGCGAAGGCAACCAGGGTGAGCGTTGCCTGCTGCGTATAGGGGACATGCCCGCGAAGAGTCCAGGCGAGCGCGACCGGCGGTACAGTCACGATCACGACGGTCCAGGGAGAAGACCCCTCCGCGGCGGCCAGAATGCCCGTGGCCAGACCAATCGCCACCCATACCCACGGTCGGTTCACAACCGGCAAGCCCCGTTGCTGTGCTTCCCGCGGCGAACGTTAGAACGGCAGCATACCGCCGCCGCTCGAATTGAACCCCAGAAGGGAAAGCAGAATGGACGTCACCGTATTCATGAAGACGTAAATGGC
>JAGMZX010000138.1:3284-16111 GCA_018005585.1 Candidatus Hydrogenedentota bacterium
TCCGCCTGTTCGCGGTTACCGCACGTGCGGCCGATTTCCGCGCAGTAGCCCGTCGCTTCCACGAGTTCTTCCGCGATGGCGCGCAAACCGCCGCCCTCGCGGAACCGCGCCCGGAAATGCTGCACGAGCCCGAGGAACTGGCGCAGTCCCTCCTGCGCCTGCGGCGGCGCGAGGCCGCGCTTGAGCAGCGCCGCGATGCCGTTGCCGAACGAGAGCCGTTCCCGGCGGCACAGGTCGTGTAGCGCGTGCAGCGTTGCGTCGCCGACGCCGCGCCGCGGCATATTGACCACACGCAGGAACGCGGCCTCGTCATGCGGGTTTGCGGCCACCTTGAGGTACGAGACGATGTCCTTCACTTCCGCGCGCTCGAAGAATTCCTGGCCGCCGACCACGACGTACGGGATGCCGGCCTGGCGGAACGCCACTTCAAAGGGCCGCGACTGGAGGTTCGAGCGATACAACACGGCGAAGGATGCGTACGGCGCCTTCGTGCGTGAGCGGATATGCCCGAGCCACGCGGCCGACCGCCGCGCCTCGTCCTCCTCGTTGCCCGTGACGATCCAGTCAATGGGACGGCCCTCGCCGAGATTCGACCAGAGCTGCTTCTCACGGCGTTTGACGTTGTGGCGGATGACCGCGTTCGCCGCATTGAGGATGGTCACGGTGGACCGGTAATTCTGGTCGAGGGTGACAATCGTCGCTTCGGGGAAATCTCGCTCGAATTCGAGCAGGTTGCGCACATCGGCGCCGCGCCAGCCGTAGATCGATTGATCGTCGTCGCCGACTACGAACAGGTTGCGGTGCTTCTCCACCAAGAGCCGGAGCAACTCATACTGCACGCGGTTCGTGTCCTGGTATTCGTCGACCATGACGTAGTGGAAGCGCTGCTGGTACGCGGCGAGAATACGCGGATGTTCGCGCCACAGTTGCAGCGTCATCAGCAGGAGGTCGTCGAAATCGAGGCTGTTCGCCGCCCGCAACGCCGACTGATACCGCTCGAACACGTCCGGAAGATGCTGCCGGTACTTCTCCTGCGTTGCCGGGACCTTCTGTTTCGCCTTAGGCCGCGCTTTCCCGAGCGCGGTGCCCGAGTTTTTGTGGAGGCTGATGGCCGCTTGGAACAGCGCCGGGCTGAATGTTTCGCCGCGGTCCGCGTCTTCGAGCACGCGCCGCAGCAGAATGCGCCCGTCGCTTTCCGTCGCGATTGTGAATGTGCGCCGGTAGCCGACCTGGTCGGCGTGCTCGCGCAGCACCCGCACGCAGAAGGAGTGAAAGGTCGCGATCGTGATCCGCGCCGCCCGTTCTTGCCCGACCACCTTTGCGACGCGTTCGCGCATCTCGTCCGCCGCCTTGTTCGTGAACGTTACGGCGAGGATGGACGCCGGCGCGCCGCGGCCCGATGCGAGCAGGTGCGCGATGCGTTGCGTGATAACGCGCGTCTTGCCGCTACCCGCGCCTGCCAGCACGAGTACCGGCCCTTCCGTCTGCAACACGGCTTCCCGCTGACGCGGATTCAACCCGTGAAGATGTGCGGTATCGTCGGGCACGAGAGAGTCTTTCGAAAGTTGTAACCGCTGCGCAAAGCGCGGGATTGTAGCAGGAGGGGGCAGCGGCGCCGCAATGTCCGTGCCGCGTCTCAGCCCCGCATCGACAGAATCAGGTCGAGGCCGTCTTCGACGCCGCGCATGGGCGTCCGTAGCGCGCGCCGCGCTTTTGCATTGCTCAGCGACACATCGCGCGGGCGCGGCGCGCGTCCTGGAAGGAGCACCGGGTCGTTGGGCACAACCCAATCCTCCGGATAACCCAGCCGCTTCGCGATGCGCCGCACGAGGTCGCAGCGGTTCAGAATATCGTTGCCTGAGAGATGAATGAATCCCGTGAAATCGTTGCCGGCCAGTTCCAGAAGCGCGCGGCCAAGCGTTACGACATCGACCGGGGAGCGAACCTCGACCGGCGGCACCCCGACCGCCTCACCCTTCTCCCACTTCGCAAGCATACGCGACAGGAAGGAGTTTCCCGCGCCGCCGAGAGGCAGGCCCATGACGATCGAGACCCGGGCGATGACCCATGGAACCGCGAGCGCGCTCGTGATTTCCTCGCCCATCACTTTCGTGCGCCCGTAGAAATTCGCCGGGACCGGCCTGTCTTCTTCCGCGTAGGGGCCATGCTCGCCGTCAAACGCGTTGTCCGTGGACAGATAGAGGAACCGCGCGCCAAGTTCCACCGCGAGCGCGGCCATGCGCCGCGTCCATTCGACGTTCACGCGCAGCGCCTCGTCGCGGTGCGCCTCGCAGAAATCAATGTCTGCGATGGCTGCCGCGTGCATGATCACGTCCGGCGCGATGCCGCGTACCGCCCGGTCCAGCGCGTCGAAATTCAGCGGATCGAGCGCGTGCCAACGGACGTTGTCGCGCTCCAGCGGCGCGCCGCCCCGGGTCAGCGCATGCGCTTCCCATTCGGGCCCGGCCTGTGCAACCACGCTGCCACCGACAAACCCGCCTGCGCCCGTGAGTAACAATCGCATCTGATTTGCACCTCCTTACGCGTGCTTCCTCGAAACGGAGCATAACCCAGACGCGCGCTCCGGCAAAAGCGGCCGTAGACGCAAGGCAAGCGGGCAGGCGTCCCCGACCTGCCCCGGCCTGCCGCGGCGGGAAGCCAAGGACGCGCGCACAGGCGCCCGCCGTGACACGCCTGCCGCCGGCCGCTGGTTCGCCATAGTCGCGGCGCGTTGCCGTGCGGGCTATAATGGGGGCCTGAAACTGGGGAACGTGCAAGGAGGGGCAAGGTCATGTTACGAGGAGTCAATCAGTGGGCATTCCCCGCCGGCATGCCGCCGGAGAAGGCAATGAGTCTTGCCGCCGAGGCGGGTCTCGAGGCCTTTGAGATCTGTCTGGGCGAGGATGGTCCCACGCCTATCGCCATTGCAGAGGACGAACTCGTCGCGCTGCGGAGGCACGCGGACAAGCTGAACCTCCGGCTGGGCAGCATCGCCACGGGGCTGGGCTGGACGTATCCGCTGACTTCGCCGGACCCGGCCATCCGTGAGCGGGGCAAGGCCACAGTCGAGCGCATGTTGCGCGCCGCTTATGCCGTCGGCGCGGATGCGGTGCTGGTGGTGCCGGGTGTCGTGGACGGGCAGACCGCGTATGACGAGGCCCTGGAACGGGCACTGGATGCGATTCAGGACCTGGCCCCGCTGGCGGAGCAGTTGCAGGTGTGCATCGCCGTGGAGAACGTCTGGAACAAGTTCCTGCTGAGCCCGGTGGAGATGCGCGATTTCATCGACCAGTTCGAAAGCCCCTGCGTGGGAGCCTATGTGGACGTAGGGAACATGCTGGTCTACGGGTATCCGGAACAGTGGCTGCGCATCCTGGGCCGGCGCGTGTGCAAGGTTCACATGAAGGATTTCCGGCTCCCGGTCGCGGACATCAACGGCTTTGTCATGCTGCTCGAAGGCGATGTAAACTGGCCTGCGGTGATGGCGGCATTGCGGGCCATCGGTTATGACGGACCGCTCACGGCCGAATACGGGCCGTATGAGCACGGCGTGGAGGCGACCCTGCGGCATATCAACATCGCATTGGAGGCTATTCTGGAGCTGTAAGGGCAACGCAAACGTCTTCCATGCGGCTTGAGGTTACGCGGCGCACGCGGCTGCGCCGCGCACGGAAAAGGAGAACGCCATGAATTTGGCAATCGTAGGATGCGGTGGCATCGGACGCCTGCACGCGGAAATGGCCACGCGCGCCGGCTTGAAGATCGTCGCGTGTACCGACAAGGACCCGGACGCCGCGAAGGCGCTTGGGCGTCAGTACAATGCGTCGGCGTCCACGGACATGGACGGAGTCATTCGCCGGCCAGACGTGGATATCGTCCTCGTTACGACGCCGACGCCGCGCCATTCGGGCGCGGTGACCGATGCGGCGAAGGCGGGCAAGCACATTTTCTGCGAGAAGCCGTTTGCAAGCACGGTGCAGCAGTGCCGGGCGGCCATCGCGGCGGCCAAGAAAGCGCGCGTGAAGCTGTTCGTCGGTCACGTGGTCCGCTACTTTCACGAGTTTGAAACGATCCGGGCGGAAATCCGCGCAGGCAAAATCGGGACGCCCGGCTTCGCGAAGCTCTACCGGGGCGGCTTCTATCCCGGCGGCCCCACGAGCTGGTTCCGCGACTATGCGCAGAGCGGGGGCGTGACCTTCGATTGCATGATCCACGACCTGGACTGGGTCCGTTACATGTTCGGCGAGCCGGAGCGCATCTTCTGCCAGGCGTTGCGGCGGTCGGAACCGGAGAAGCTTGATTATTCGCAAGTCACGATGAAAATGAAGAATGGGATGCTCGCTCTTGTCATTGGCACGTGGGCCCATCCGGCGGGGTTCCAGGTCAAGGTGGAGGTCTGCGGCAGCGGCGGCGCGATTCAATTCGACAGCAAGGTGAGCTCATTGAGCGCGATGAAACGCGAGGTCAAGGGCGCCGCGCCGACCATGGTGGTGCCGTCCAGCGCCGAGGACGTCAGTCCGTACCAGCTCGAATGGGAGGATTTCATTGGCTGGATCGAGGGGAAGCACGAGCCGCGGGTTACCGCCGAAGACGCGGTGCGCGCGGTCGAGATAGCCCTCGCCGCGCTGAAATCCGCCGATACCGGGAAACCCGTGGAATTGTGAAGCTACCGGCGCGCGGGCCGCGCGCGTCGAGGAGATTGCGACCATGCGGAAAACGAAGATTGGAATCATGAGTTTCGCTCACATGCACGCGTACAACTACGCCGCGTGCCTGAAGGCGTTGCCCGAGGCCGAATTCGCGGCTATCTGGGACGACAAGCCGCGCCGGGGCCGCGCCGCCGCCCGGAAGTTCGGTACGGCGTTCCTGGCCAAGCAGGAGAAATTCCTCGAAATGGACCTGGACGGCGTGATCATTTGTTCCGAGAATGTGAAGCACCGCGAGATGACCACGCGCGCCGCCGCCGCGGGCAAGTGGGTCCTTTGTGAAAAGCCGCTGGCCACGAACGTGGCCGATGCCCACGCCATGATCAAGGCCTGCGAAAAGGCCAGAGTCGGCCTCGGCACGGCGTTCCCCTGCCGTTTCGCGGCGTCCTTGCGCGTGGCCCACGACCGCATCGCCTCGGGCGAGTTCGGCGCCGTCTACGCCGTTTCCTGCACGAATAACGGCTCGAACCCCGGCGACTGGTTCGTCGATGAGGAGCTTTCTGGCGGCGGCGCCACGATGGACCACACCGTGCATGTCGCCGATTGGCTGCGGTGGACTTTGGGCAAGGAATTTCGCAAGGTGTACTGCGAGGCCGGAAACGTACTGCACGAGGGAGTCTTGGAAACGGACGATGTCGGCCTGCTCCAGCTGGAAATGGAGGGAGGCATCCAGGTCTCGCACGTGGCCAGTTGGAGCCGGCCGAGGAGTTACCCGACCTGGGGCGACGTAACCTTCGAGTTCATCTGTGAGAAGGGTGTCCTGAACGTGGACGCCTTCAACCAGCGCGTGGATGTCTACAGCGATGCCGCTATGAAGACGGAATGGGTTTCCTGGGGCACCAACGCCGACCTGGGACTCATCCGCGATTTTGTCCGGGCCATTATAGAGAAACGTCCGCCTGCCGCGACGGGTCTCGACGGGTTGCGCGCCACGGAAGTGACCGTAGCGGCGTATGAATCCCTGAAATCGGGGAATGTGGTCAAATTGCGGGCCTGAACCGGCGTGGCCGCGCCGGTGTCGGCAAAACGCCGGTCTCATGCGTTCAACAGAAGTGCTGGCAAGCATGTAACAAGGCGCGTTTCGGCCGGTAAGCTGGAAGGAAGCGTTCTAAAGAGCAGGATGGCGCCGGAACATGGAGTCAAAGCCGTGCGCGGGCCGCTTCGGCAAGCGGCAAAGGACATCACATGAAACACTTGAAGACCTTGTCAATATCGTGGGGTGAGCCTGAAATCACCATTGCGCAGATTCTGGCCGTGGTCGGGCAGATGATGTCCGTCGTGGGCGCGTCCCTGCTTTCCAAGGAAGCGGCGGCGGATGACGACCAGTAGTCGTGCATCCGGGCCGCACCGCGGCTGCACGGCTTGCTCTTCGGAACTTTTTCGCCGTCGGGGCGATTAGAATCGTAAGTCTGCATCGGATTGCGGATGCGCATGATCAGATAGATGCGAAGACGGCGCAAGCGCCCGCCGCGATTGAGGTTAGCCGTGTCTTCGCAGCTGGTCAGGCGGCGTCTGGATTCGTTGACTGGGGTTGCAGCCGGTGCTATACTGCGTCGTGACCCCGGTGACAATTGGCCGGTGCCTTGTTGACGGGAAGGACAAATATGAAACACGTCGTAACTATTTCGACGCATCCGAAGCGTGCTTCTCTGGGCGCGACACCCGGACAGGTGATCTCCGTGGTCGCACAGTTAATGACGGTTGTCGCAACGGCGTTGCTGGCCAAGGAGGGAGCTACGGGGTGACTCGCGCGGCCCCGAGCAGCACCATATATAGTGTCATTGTGGACAAGAGACCCATAATATAGTATCTAAGAAGCAATAGAGCCAAGCCGGGGATTTTCTCATGAAACATGTTTGCACGGTATCTAGAGCGCCGTACGCGGCCTCCGACCTGTGTACCAACCCGACCAGTGATTATCAGGTTAAACTGTGTTTCCTGGTCAGCATTTTGACGGACTTTTTCGTGCCGGTCCTGCAGATAAAGAACGAGGTGGGAGGGGACGACGAGACCCCCGCCTGATGGCAGTGGCCGCGCGAGCGGCTTGAGGAATGATTCGTATGATACGGTTACATCCGGTGACGCGCGCGCCGGCCAGCGCCTCTGAAATCCCGCCTGAAGTCAAGCTGACTTTTGCCATGAACCTTATCGAGATCAGTATCCCGTTGTTTCAGAACAAGAGTCCCGACAATCCGCTGCCGGACGGCGGGGATGACGATACGACGTGATTCGCTTGGCGCACCCGCGGGGTGAGCGGGGCAGGACCGTGACGCCGGAAGAGCAACGAGAGACCGTGGAGTGAGCAAATGATGCATTTGCGGAAGATTACGATGCAGCGCGCGGACGCGTTCACGGACTTCATGAATGCGATGTGGCGCGCATGGCAGGATTTCCGGTACGACAAAAACCGGGAAATCACGTTCTGACGCGTTTTCGCGAGGCGTATTCCGCCCTGACGGGACGGCAAGTCCATTGATCTGCGAGACCCGAATGTCCCAGGTGATGGGGAAGAAGCCGCACGGAAGAGGTCGGGCGGCGGGAGACAGTTCGGGCCGTCTGCGTTTTTTCTGGGGTAGCGCTTACCCCGACAGCCTTTGCTGGAGCACTGGGGCCTCATGATTCAGACGCCGTATGGGTATATCCGCGCCGCCGAATCGGAGGATGCGCCTGCTCTTGTGCGCCTCTACGACCCGGCTCGCCCGCGCGCGGCGCTGCTCGACGCCAAGCGGGAGCCGATTATGCCGACGCCGGACGACGTGCGCGAGCTGCTTTCCCGCAAAGAGGTGCAGCAGGGCGCGCTTTATGCGGTCGAAGACGCGACGGGCGCTGTTCGCGGGTTTTGCAGCGTGCGCGGCGTGAACGCCGAAGCGGCATTTGGCGAAACGGCGCTGCTGTTCCTCGACGAGGAGGCCTACGCAACGCCGCTGGCGGAAGACGTGCTTGAGTTCGTGCTCGACCGCGCGTTCGTGCGGCTGCGTCTGCGCAAGCTGCTCGCCCACGCGTTCGAAGGCGAGACGGCCTTGAAGGGGTTCCTGGCGGGGCACGGTTTCGAGAGCAACGGCGTGCAGCGCGATGCCTTGTATACGCTCGGGCGCTGGCACAGTCTTGAAGTGTTTACCCGGTTTGCCGGATAGGAAATCTGCATGCGTGATCCGCTGACGACATTCATACGGCGCGCTGACCGCGACGACCTGGATATTATCGTCGGCTGGGTTGAAGACCCCGATTTCGCGCGATTCCTCTACGGCGACCCCGCGCGATCACCGCGGCAGGTCCGCGAGCAGATAGTGTCGATGCTGGGCCGCACGGCGAGCCACACGATGCCGGGTGGCATTTACCTGGTCATTGACTCGAAGGAGCAGGGCCCGATCGGGCTGCTCTCGCTGCAGCACATCAGCTGGCGCAACCGCTGCTGCAGCGTGGACTTCTACATCGGGCGCAAGGAATTCCGCAGCGGGCTTGTGGCGGGCATGGCAGCCTATCGCACGCTCGAATATTGTTTCGATGAACTCAACCTGCACCGGGTTCAGGCTTACATTTACGCTTTCAACCGGGCATCGTGGCGGCTGCTCGAGAAGACCGGCGCGGTGCGCGAACTGACCTTGCGCGAGCACGTTGCCCGCGACGGCGCGTTACACGACGTGTACGGGTACGGCCTCTTGCGCCGGGAGTTCGAGGTTTTTCGCGAGCGGACCGGCCGGGTCAGAGGCGTCTCGCTGCAAGACATGATTCGAAACCTCCTGGGGGAATCTTCCGTCGAGTCCGGCGCCGAAGGGGGTGCCGGGTGAAGCCGATCTTCTGGGTTCTGCTGTTCCTGTACACGGGCGCGTCGGTATGGCGGCACGCCCGCGCGCGCGATGTGGCCCCGCGCCCGGATCAGTGGCGCTGGGTTGGCCTGCAGACGCCTTTGCTGGCGGCGGCACTGTGGCTTGCTTTCGAGCGGGGCGTTCTCTCCCGCGGTCTGTTTTCCCCGCTGGGCATTGCGGGCGGCCTTGCGGCGGGATACCTGGCGCATGCCGTTTCGTTATTCGTGACCAACGCCTCGACGGACGTGCGGGGCCTTTTGCGCAGCCTGCGCCTCTATTTTCTGCGCGGCTCGCGGCGCGGCGCGTTTTTTGCCGGCCGGCCCGGCCCGATGTTCGCCCTGCTGCACAACAGCATCGTCGAAGAAATCATCTTCCGTGCGGTGGCGCAGCCCCTGCTTATTGCCGCGACCGGTCTCAGCGCCGTGTCGATATGCATGGTCGCATTCCTGTTCGCGGTCGGTCACGAGCACGCGGTGCGGCGCCCCCGTATCGAGTCGTTCGAGTTTCTGGCCTATTCGGTCCTGCTCGGCGCGCTCTACCACTGGACCGGCAGCCTGATTCTCGTTATCGTTGTGCATACGGTCCGCAATTTCGAGCTTCAGTATCAGCAGCACCTGCTTCGCGTCGGAGCTCTGCGGCAGCGCAGGCGCGCCGTCGTGTTCAGGGCGCGCCGGCGGGGCCGGAGCGTGCGGCGCTGGAGCGCGATGACGAACCGGCGTACCCTGAGGTGTTTGGCGTAACCATGATGGTGCATCCGCTCGTTGAATTGAGTCAGGTCGACAAGACCTTTCAGACGCGCCATTTCCTGCATTTGGACGAGGAAACGCGGCAGCGCCGGCTCTATGCGCGGCGCACGGTGCACGCGGCGCGCAATATCAGCTTTGCGATCCAGCCGGGAGAGGTTTTCGGCCTGCTCGGGCCGAACGGGGCGGGCAAGACGACGGCGGTCAAGATGATTTCCGGCCTGGTGCGGCCGGACCGGGGCGTCGTCTACGTGGACCGGCTTGATGTCGAGCGGCATCGCGGCAAGGTGCTGCGCCAGATCGGCGTCGTGCTCGAGGGCACGCGCACCAGCATCTGGCCGCTTACCCCGCTTGAGAATCTGGCGTACTATGGCAATTTGAAGGGCGTGCGCGGGGCCGAATTGAAGGAGCGTTCGCACCGGCTTCTCGATTTCATCGGCCTGCGCGAAAAGAAGAATGTCCAGGTGCGCCGGCTGTCGCGCGGCGAGAAGCAGAAGCTCGCCATATGTATCTCGCTCATCGCCGACCCGCGCATTATTCTGCTCGATGAACCGACCACGGGCCTGGACGTGCAGAGCAGCCGCGCGATTAAGGACCGCGTCGTGCAAATGACGCGCGAGCTTGGCAAATGTGTGCTCGTGACCACGCACGACATGGCCGTGGCGCAGGAACTGTGCGACCGTATCGGCATCATCAACAAAGGGCAATTGGTCACGTGCCGGCCCACGGCGGAATTGCTGGACTTGTTCTCGGAGCAGGTATTCGCGTTCCGGGTCGACCGCGTTCCCGGTGCGGACGCGTTCGCGGATATCCCGGGCGTCACTGCCGCCGTCGCGGAAGACGGGGAAGACGGCCCCACGCTCGCCGTGACCCTGGTGCGCGAGACGGCCGGGCGTTCCGAAGCGCTCTATGAGGTGATGGCGCGGCTGCGCCGGGGCGGCTATCAATTGCGGTCGATTCATCAGCAACAGCAGACGCTCGAGAACGTCTTCCTGCAATTGACCTCGGAACGTCCCGATGCGACAGCGTTATTGACTGGAGAACGTCCGTGAGGGGTTTCTTTCTTATCCTGAAGGCGGAGATCGTCCGGTCGTGGATTATTACGCGGCGTTACTGGTTCCGCACCTTGACGGGCATCATCGTCGGGTACGGCATGCTGATGGGTCTGATCATCGGGTTCATGTCGCGTGGCGGCGCGGATTCGCAGGCCGTGCCCGGGGGGCCGCCGCCTACAGCGGTCACGCAACAGGCGCCGCCGGGCCAAGCGCCCCCGGACGGCGCCGTCGAGCGTGACGGCAAGCCCGCATCGGGGCCGGGCATCGCTTCGGGCCTGGTTTCCGACCCCAACAAGGCCACGAGCTATGTGCTGGGGTTCATTATTGGGCTGTTCGCGTTTGGCATCGTCGGCCTGTTCACGCAGGGGCTTCAGGGGATGGCGCAGATGGGGGTGCTCGAGCAGTTGTGCCTGAGTCCCTACGGACTCGTGACCAATTTCCTGGCGCGGTCCGTGGTGGGCGGCGTCAACAGCATTGTGTCGTCCGGCATTATGCTTTGGCTGATTACGTGGTCGTTGCAGGGCTCGTTGCACTGGGATTGGGTCGCGGCGCCGGTGCTGCTGGCGCTCACGTTCATCAACCTGCTCGGGTTCGGTTTCATGGTCGGCGGGCTCGTCCTGGTGTTCAAGCAGACCGGCCAATTGGCGATCATCGTCCGGCTCGTGTTGTTCGGTCTCGCGCTGTTTGCCGACGAGCGGCTGCTGCATGGGAATTGGCTCATGACGGCGTTCCTCCACGTGCTTCCCGTGACGGATGCGGCCATCTGCCTCAAATATGTGTTTATCGAGGGCGGGGGGCGGTCGGTTTTTCTTCCCGAAGCCCCTTATTGTTTCTATTTCCTGCTCTTGAATTGCGTTTTCTGGACGTCCGTGGGCATTGCCTGTTTCAAGATCATGGAGAATCACAGCCGCCATAAGGGCACGCTGGGGGCCTATTGATGCCGGAACCGGCGCTGCATCGTTTTCTGCACGGCGAACGCCGATACGCCATCGATCCCGAGTCGTGTTTCTGCTTCGAGTGCGACCAGATCTCGTGGGACGTGCTCGAATACTACCCGGGGGCCGCCGCCAACCATGTCGTGCATCGGCTCCGGGACCGGTATGACCCCAAGGAGGCCGGCGAAGTCATCAGCGAACTCGAATGGCTTCGCGCAACCAAGGCCATTCTCAAGACGCCCGGCCGCGACGAATTGATCAAGCGTTTCGAGGTGGAGCGCGGGCTCAAGCTGCTGACGCTGCAACTCGGCGCGGGCGCATCTGACCCGACGCGTATTCGCGATGCGGCGGTGTTGCTGCTGGCCCGTTCCGGCGCGCAACAGGACCTTCGGCTCGTGATCGAGGCCGCCCCCGCTGGCTTCGATGCCGGCGCGGCTGCGCGCGGCTGCGAGGAAGCGCTGCGGCTGGGCGAACTGGCGGGCAAGAAGCTGACCGTGGCGGTGCGGATCGGTCCGCTGCCCTTGCGCGAACCGGAACCGTTACGCGAACACGCTTGCGGCGCGCAATGGGAATTCCGGAGCGGGGGGCCGCCGCCCCGGGATGTCCTGGCGCCGCTCGCGCGGGCGGGATTCGGCAATCTGGGCCGGCTCGCGAAGACGTTCTCGCCGGAACAAGCGGTATCGGGCCGCATTGTGTTGACCCCGGGTTCCGCCAGGTTCGCACACGCGGTCCAGGCTTTGGAGGAATCTGGATTTCCGGTCATTGAACTGGACTTGGACGCCGCATTCGCCGCCCATCCGGAGATTGCGCCCGCGGCTGTTTTCGAGGAACTGCGTACGACCGCGGTCTATTACGCGAACCGGTTGCTCGAAGGCCGCTACTTCCGGCTGGACCCGATCGCGCCGCTCTTCCTGCGCATCTACCAGGGCCAGCCCGCGCGGCGCGCGGACCCGGCGGGGACCAACGAACTGGCGGTGGACCGTAACGGCAACGTCTACCCGTCGCGGCTCTGGCTGGGCGATGCGGCGTTCCGCGCCGGCTCCCTGGAACAGGGGCGGGTTGATGAGGCGCTGCTGAAGCGCTTCGACGACGTGGGGGCGGTCACCACGGCCGCGTGCATGCGCTGCTGGGCGCGCGGGCTGTGCGGCGGCGGGACGGCCGCGGTGCATCAGGCGTGCTCGGGAGACTACCGGACCCCGCATGAACCGTGGTGCGACGCGCAGCGTGCGTGGCTCGAAGCGGCCGTGGCCGCCTTCAATCTGCTGGCGTCGCGCGGCGTTCCCTTTGCGCGCATCTACGAGAACCTCGGGCGCGCGCGGCGCCCGTCGCTGTTCCAACTGGCGCGCGCGGCGTTTCGCAAGCAGATTGGCCTGCGGCCCCTCGAAGAAGCCGACGCCGAATTGCTCACCCGCTGGGAAAACTGGAACGAAGCGGCCTATTTCTTGTGCACGGAATCGGGGATGTTCATGGCCACGCGCTATGACCGCGAAATGGACTCGTTGTATCCGCGCGAGTACGAACACGAGTTCCTGCTCTTGCGCAAGACGGGCGCGCCGATGGGGCTGCTGCGCGTGCGGCCCGA
>JAGMZX010000139.1 GCA_018005585.1 Candidatus Hydrogenedentota bacterium
GCGACGGAAGAATGCGTCGGCACGGTGCCGAAGGCAACAGTGGCGGACCTCGACAGGGCTCTGGCCGCGGCGGACCGCGCATGGCGCGATTGGCGCGAGGTGGACGCGTGGACGCGCAGCGCAAGGGTGCGCCGGGTCGCGGAACTGATGCGCGAAAGGTGCGATCATATCGCGGCCGTCATGACGGAGGAACAGGGCAAGCCTCTCGCGGAGGCGCGCAGCGAGGTGAATGCGGCGGCGGACCAGTTCGAGTGGTATGCGGACGAGGCCCGCCGCATCTATGGCCGTGTCGTCGACGCGCATTCGCGCGCGCACCGAATTCTGGTGTTGCGCGAGCCGGTCGGGCCGGTGGCCGCGTTCAGCCCGTGGAATTTTCCGGCGCTGCTGCCGTCGCGCAAGGTCGCGCCCGCGGTCGCGGCGGGCTGTTCCGTCATTGTGAAGCCGGCTTCGGAGGCGCCACGCACCATGTTGTGCATTGCGCAGGCCTGCCACGACGCAGGAATCCCGAAAGGCGTCGTCAATGTCGTGACCGGCAACTCCTCGATGATCTGCCGGCATCTGATTCAAAGCGATGTCATTCGGAAGGTGACACTGACGGGTTCCGTGCCGGTGGGACAGGAAATCCTGCGGCTGTGCGCGGAAGGCGTCAAGCCCTGCACGATGGAACTGGGCGGGCACTCGCCGGTGCTCGTGTTCGAGGACGCAGACGTCGAGAAAGCCGCCGAAATATGCGCGCGCGGCAAGTTCCGTAATAACGGGCAGGTCTGTATCGCTGCAAGCCGCTTCTATGTGCAGGAATCGGTCGCCGAACGCTACATCGCGCGGTTTGTCCAGGTTGCGAAGAGCCTGCGTCTGGGCGACGGGCGCGATCCCGCCACGGACGTCGGCCCGCTGGCGAACCAACGGCGTTTGGAGGCGACGGAAGCGCTGGTCGCGGACGCCGTGGCGCAGGGCGCGCGGGTATTGTGCGGCGGCGAGCGCGCTACCGAGTTTCCGCGCGGCTATTACTATCGCCCGACGGTGGTCACGAACGTTAATCCAGGCATGCGCATTATGAAAGAAGAGCCGTTCTGCCCCGTTGCGCCCATAGCCGCGTTCTCGGACCTCGACGACGCGATAGCCCAAGCCAACGGGAATGAATACGGCTTGGCGGCCTACATTTTCACGCAGAATATGCGCACGGCCTTCCTTGCCGCGGAACGCGTCGAGGCGGGCATGGTCGGCGTTAACAACCTGATCATCGCGACGGCGGAAATCCCGTTTGGCGGCGTGAAGAAGTCGGGTTTCGGCCGCGAAGGCGGCAGCGAAGGTATCGAATACTACACGACGGCCAAGTACGTGAATATTCTGCTGTGAGACCGCGGCGGATTCTTTAAAGCTTGCCGTCCACCGGGCGGCGCGGGCCGATTGCGCCGAAGGGGATGTCTTCAAAGCCCGGAATCTGTTGAAAGACCACTGCATCCGGCTTGAAACGGAAGTCGTTTGCCTCCATATCGGCGAAACCGGGATCGGAATCGGTGATCCAGTTGTTGCTTTCGGTCCACGAGCCCTCAAGGAATGCGGGGCAGCGCACAACGACATTGCGCTCCGCGTAGTTCACGCGCGGCTCGCCGTTGAAGTCCAGGAACCCTTTCAATTCCGGGTACCGGTCGACATAGGGCGGCTGTGTGATATCGACTTCGTCCAGCAGCCGTTGCCGCCACAAGTCGCCGTGGACCCATTCGCGCCAAAGGCCGTCATTCCACGGTACCTGCCGGATGGCCCGCGTGCAATCGAGGAACACGTTGTTGATAACCCGGTTGTCATGACCGCCGTGCACGAATACCGCGCCGAAGCTTCCGCCTGCCGCGCGCTGGAACACGTTGCCGAAGACCATCTGGCCGCCGGACCCGTCGTCGAAATAGACGGCGCAGCTTCCGTGCGAGCGCGGCCCGCCGGTGTCGTGCCAGTAATTGTAGCGGAGGATGGTGCCGCGTTCCGACGGATTGCGGCCCATGTAGAACGCGCCGCAATCGTCGGACTCCATGCAGATGTGGTGAATTTCGTTGAACTCGATGACGTGATCATTGCCGCCGATGCCGATGGCCTGGTGCGGCGCATCGTGAATGAGATTGTGCGCGAGACGAATGGCCACGCCGCCGAGTTGCACGTTGTACGCGTGCGTGCGCTGCCGCCGCGCCACGCGCCAGATGCGGTTGTCGCAGGCCTCGTGGCCGCTGGGCGTGAGCGTCTTGCGGTCGCCGCCGTTCATCATGAGGCCGCCGGTACCGGTCTCCGTGATGTCGCACGCGGTAACGCGATGGCTCCTGCCGCCCTGAACGACAATGCCCGCGAGCCCGGTATTGCGCACGTTGCACGATTCGACGTGCACTTGCTCGCCGCCGGCGACGCGGATACCGTCGCCCGCGGTACAGGCAATTTCGATTCCCTTGAGCGTCACGTGCGACGCGCCGTTCAGGCGCAGGAGCGGCTCGGCGGCGAGCGACAATACGATTTCGGCCGCCGGTTCCGGCGGCCAGAAATACAACTGCCCTGTGTCGCGGTCAAGGAAATACTCGCCCGGCGCGTCGAGTTCTTCGAGCAGGTTCAACGCGCAATAGCGCCGCCCGCCCGGGTTGCCCGACCCGATACCGTACACGTGCGGCTGGCGGAGGGTGATCGTCTTCTTCTCGGGATCGATGGTCTTTACCCGTATGGTTTCGCTGGCCCAGTCGAAGCACCAGTAGCCGTAGAGCCACACAGCAGGCGCGTTCCGCCAGCGCAGGGGCCGGTCGTTCTCGAATACGAAAGTCCCCGTGCCCGGCGACTGGAAATTGCGCCACGGCGCGGGTCCGCTGTCCACAACGTCCCCGACGATGGCCCATTCGTCGCCGTTTGGCCATCGCGCCAGCGTCATGCGCGCTCCGTTGAAAAAGAGTTCAGGTACAGCGGGCGGCGTTCGATAGGCGTCGGGCATCTCGCCGTAATCGGCCATACCCAGTGGCTTGAGCTCCGCGCAACGAACGCCGCCATGCGATTCTGGCGGCAGTCGGTCAAGAATCGCCGCGTCGCTGACGGTATGAAACGCGTCCCACGGCAACCGGCGTCCGCCCAGAAGCACTGGCGATTCACTCGTAGCCGCCGCGTAGGTCACGGGCGCGTTCGTGTCGCCGGAGTCCTGCGCTTCCAGGTCGAGGCCATCCGGCATTTCGTATTCGCCCGCGTGGATGTGGACGGCGATGGGTTCGTCCATCGACGGCGAGCCTTCCGCGCGCATGCGGCGGATGCAATCCCGCGCGCCCGCAAGGGTTGCCAGGGGCGCTTCCAGTGTTCCCGGTTCGGCATCGTTTCCGCCGTTCTTTACGTGCAGGTCGAGCGCTTCCGTCGAGCCCGTTATGAAGACCATGAATAGCGCGAAGAACACGAACATCGCGCGCACCGAAAGACTTCCCATTTGCTGTCTCACGCAACCATCCTCCTGCGGCATGTGGCTGTGAATAGAGCGATGTTGTCCATCTAAACAGGTGTGCTGGAACAAAGCAAGTGCGGCGCATGTTGATTTAGTCGTGTGAGATTACACGGCTTGTCTTGGAAACTGCGGCAATAGCGAAAGGTGCGATTTTTGTCGTACGCATCGGCAAGCAGTGCAGTCTCATGATTTCGAGTGTGTGTTCACGCGTGTTGGATGATTAGGGGCAGAGGCATCTGTGCCCCGCAAACCAAAAGGGATGAGGTTTATGCAATTGACCAGGGGTAGGGTGCATTTCGGAACACAGCGGCGCGTTCTGGTGGCCATTGTTGGGATTGCCTGCTCTTTTTCCGCAATGGCGTATCACACCGGAGATACTTCCAAAGACTATCGAATTTCCTTGACGGAGTTGCTGCGAATTATCCAGTTCTACAATTCAAACGGGCTAGCCTGCCTTCCGGGGACAGAGGACGGCTTCACGCCGGGCCCGGGAGACACATCCTGTGTGCCGCATGACATCGACTACGATGCGCAGGACTGGGATGTTTCGCTGAATGAGCTGCTGCGCTTCATCCAAATGTATAACGCCGAAGGGTACGGTTACGATCCTGGCACGGAAGACGGATTCAATCCGCTTTTCGAGCCGCTTGAAGTGGCCGACACCGTGCCGGAGAGCATCGCCGAGGTAGGCGATTTCCTGGGCAGGCAACCGGACGAAGCCGTTGACCCGGATACGGAATCGCAGATGGATGATATTCTGACGCAGGTCGAGGTGCTGTTTGTCACCGATAAGCCATGCGAGGCCGCGGAGACACTGGAGCAGTTTCTTGCGCTGGCGCAGGAGCTGCGCGCCGAAGACGAACCGTCGAGAAATGCCGCTGAGACGCTCTATGCGCTTGGCCACCTGCTGCAATGGGACATGGTGCAGTCGAACGGGGACGGCGGCGGCTGCGCGAGCTATCCGGAAGTGGGCAAAGAACCGCTTGCAGAAGCCCCGGTACAGGACGAAACCGGGCTGGACGCAAGCTTTGATTTCGGCGCGCCGCGCCTGCTCCCCGCCGTACAGGACGGCGAAAGCTTCACGCAGTTGTTCATTCCCGGGCTCGAGCCCGAGTCGGGCGAACCAGGGGCGCCGGCCATTCCGGCGATAGTGGACCTCATCGCCGTGCCGCCGGGCGCATACGTGGATTTTTCCGCGGACGTAACGCCGGGTGAGAGTTTTCAGGCAAACCTGCTGCCGAACAGTATTCAGCCGGTCGACCCGGCGGGCCCGTTCGTCGATCCGCAGTTCGCGAACCAACCCTTCTATCTGAACCCGCAGATCTATGAAGTTGACCGGCCTTACCCGCCAAATCCGGTCTCGCTGGCGCCGCTCGGACGCATGCGCGGCATGGACATCTACCAGGTTATCGTGCATTGCGGCCAGTACAACCCGATTTCGGACGCGGTGCAGCTATTCGACAAAGTGGACCTCAATATCACGTTCTCAAATGGCCCGGCCGGGTTTGAGCCCGATTGGACGCGGGACCCCTTTGAGGCCAAGCGCGATGTGTTCACGGGCGGCCTGCTCAATAGTACGGCGGTTAACGTCGCCGACCTCATCCCCGATTTCACGCAGTGGATTAATGTGGGCGAAGAATACATGATCCTGACGCATCCGGATTTCCGCGATGCCGCCGACACGCTGGCAGCGTGGAAGAATCAGAAGGGGATCATGACGAACGTTTACGAATGCGGGACGGGTTCAGGTATTACGGACCGCGATACGCGCGAAGAGATCGACGCGTTCATTGAAAGCCACTACGCGGATGCTCTGATCAAGCCCCATTACATCCTGCTGCTTGGCGACGCGGAGTTCATTCCGCCGTTCTATCAGCCAAAAGCGGGCGACAGCGGCGTCATGATCGGCACCGACCATCCGTATGCGGTCATTCCCATCGAAGTGCTGGGCATCACGTTCGACCTATTGCCAACCTTCGCGCTGGGCCGCATTCCGGTGGATACGCTCAGTCAGGCCAACACGGTCGTCCAGAAGATTATCAACTACGAGAAGACACCGCCCGGTAGTCTGTTCTTCGAGGACGAGTTCTATAAGAACATCACCTTCGCAGCGCAATTCCAGTGTTGCCGTACGGACGTTGCGCAGGCCGGGACGGACCAGCGCACATTCATCGAGATGCCGGAGAGTGTGCGTCCGGCGCTTGTAAACGCCGGATATGACGTGGCCCGCTTGTATACGGAAACGATCGACGGCGAGTATAACAAAGATGCAACGCCGAGACGTTACTTTGATGGCACGCTGCTCCCCACGGCAATCGCGCCGGGCAGTGGTTTTGCCTGGGACGCCGAAACGGACGACGTAATCGACGCGATCAACGACGGCAGTTTCCTCGTGTTTCACCGCGATCACGGGTCGCCGTGGGGCTGGGGTGACCCGCCTTTTGACACCGGAAGCATTGACAGCCTGACGAACGGCGCGTTCACGCCGGTGGTTTTCAGCGTGAATTGTTCGAGCGGTGTTTTTGACAACGAGACTTCCGGCGGCGCCGAAGGCACGTCGATGGGCGGCGTCTACTTCGCCGAAAAGCTGCTGCGCAAGGCGGACGGTGGCGCGGTCGGCGTGATTGGCGACACGCGCGTCAGCCCAAGCTGGCCCAACAGCGTGCTCGCGCGCGGGTTTTTCGACGCCATCTTCCCGAACGCGATACCAACATATGGGAGCAACACTTCCAAGCGCCGCCTGGGCGACATTCTCATCCACGGCAAAATGTATCTGCTCTCGCAAGTGAATATCGCGTTATGGACGGGCCCGAACGAAGTGCGTAACGAATTCTTCCTCTACCACGTGATCGGCGACCCTACCCTGGAAATCTGGACCAGCGACCCGAACGACTTCAGTCTTTCAGGCATATTCTCCATTTTGGACCTGAGTCGGCTGGGCGTGCTACTCGCCTATGAGCAAGAAGACGCCGAGGTGACGGCGTATCAGTTCTCGCCCACGGCCTACATGCTGATTCCCGTTGGGCGCGGCATGTCCAAAGGCGGCCAGGTGCAAATCGACTTCTTCAACACGCCCACGGAGGGTACGCTGTACCTGTCGGCGAACGGAGAGAACTTCATTCCCGGCGACGGGTCCGTGAATATCGCATTTACGAAGTAAGAGAACCTGCGGCATTGTCCCCCGGGAGCCTGATCACTCCCGGGGGTGTTCGTTCGCATACTGTTATGAACCAGAATGCGTTCAAGAAATGCTATAGACCCAACTTTGCGTCTGAAACAAACACCGGCATGCCGGGCTTGAGCGTGAGGGTCAGCCAATCACCGTCAAGCAGAGCTGGCAGGGTTTCACTCATCAGGTTCTTCACCTGCGGACCGCCGGACAGGACTCGGCAACGGACAACGACTTCCTTGTCTGAGGTCCAAAGCGCAATCGCTGTATCCGATTCCAGAGCAAACACGCCCTCGCCGAAATCGTCGCGGCCGCGCAGCGGGCCTTGGGCGAACGTGCGGCACACGGTCGCGAGCGCGCGATACGCGGGTTTCGGGCGCAGGTCGTTATGGAGCACACCGAAGTTCTCTTCGTTGTAGTAGACATCGTAGCCATCGTTCCGGAAGTCATACCAGCTCACGTTATCGCACACGCCCGACGCAACGGCGCCCATATAGCACCGTGCAAGCAGTGCGGCCGCGTCACGTTCGGACGCGCCGCCGACATAAGTGGACCATCCCATTTCCGTGATCCAGACGGGCTTATCGCCCGCGGTCTTCGAGGCTTCTTTCAAGTCAGCGAGGAAGACAGAGTCAACGAGGCTGCCGCGGTAGGGATGCACAGTGAGTATATCGAACGACGCGCCCGCCTCGACGCATTTCCGGATGAAATCGATATCGACACCCGCTGTAGAGATGGCGAGCACCTGTGCTTCGGGGTCTTCTTCCTTGATCGCCGCATACGCCCGCTTGACCATTACGGTGTACAATTCGCGCGGGCCGCTCCAGAAGAAGATGTTCGGCTCGTTGTAGATTTCCCAGTGTTTGACGCGGTCCTTGAAATGCCGCACCGTGGCGCGCGCGAACGCGCAATAGTCTTCGATGCCCTTTTCCGTATAAGGCTCAGTCCAAGTCGACCAATAACCGAGCATGCCGTACACGCTGATACCGTGGCGGCGCGCTGTATCCACGACGTTGTCGTGGAAGCCGAAATCGTACTGGCCAGGCGCGGTTTCGATGTGTCCCCAGTTGAATTCCTCGCGCGTCCAGCGCACGCCCGCCGCCTGAGCCAACGCCGCCGCCTCGTCCATAAGCGCGAGACCGTCCGGCGAACCCGGATAACGGTACAGGTACACGCCCATGCCCCAGGGCGATTCCGGCTGGAGTGTGGGGTTGCCCGGGTCGTCCCAATGCGCGGTGCAGGTAGCCGAACAAACGGCGGCGCGCTGGCCCGGCGCTTCGAAGGTCAGGCGCGCCTCGACAAACGGTGCGCCCAAGGGGGCCATGAAGGTGTGTCCCAGGGAAACCGGCACACCAGCGGCCGGCGCCGTGAGGGGCTGCCGCGATTCATCGAACAGGTTCCCTTCCCAATCAAGCGCCGTCAGCGTTGCCGCGCCTTCAAGCGGCGTGTCGAGCAGGTTACGCACCACCCCTGTAACGAGAAAGGCGCGCAAGGACGCGTCCGACGCGGGTTGTTCGACAAGCCGGACGCGAATGTCGACAGCGCGTGCCCGGGGTGTTTTCGTCGTGCAGCGCAAAGACACCAGCTGGATTTCGACCGGTTCGGCGGGAGCGCCGCCCCGGCCAAACTCGATACGCTGGATACGCAACGGGTCCCGAGCGACGCCGTCGTTTTCGCCACCGCCATGGGCCCAGCCTTCCGGCGGCGCGGGCGCGTGGATTATGGCCTCCTTGCCGTTGAGCGCGCCGATGGTGCGCGTAAAGGTCTGGAAATGGGACCCGATAGTCATCGACACGATGTTGCCCTCATGTCCCCCGCGAACGACAAGTTCCAGCGATTCCGGTCTTCCCAACAGCGAGAACGAATGATTCAGCGCCGCGGCATCGCCCGCGCTGAAATCGACCCGCAGCACGCCGCCGCTGAACGAAGCCGGGCCCGACACGCCGAAGCCCGGGTCCGTGAAATCGGTTACCAGATACGGCCCCGTGTAGCCGCCCCGCGCATAGGACGCGCCCTCTTCCACGGCAAACGTCCCTGTGGCGAAGCACGACAACAGAACAGCCAGGATTGCATAACGTTTCATCGCGAAACCCTTTCTCCATTCCGCCGGGCCAGATGCCCGTTCGGGAAGCTGATTCCCGGCCCGCGCGAAGAACTGCTTCCGGAAGTGTGCCTGAACGCACGGCCGCTTTGCATTTTGCGGAAACCGCGATGCATGCTTCGACTCATGACGCCGGAACGGTTGCAGGCGCCGGAAGAACATGTTCGAGAGGGAAAACAGTGTTATGGCAATGAAAACCGCGGGCCGACTCATTCTTGTTCTGGTTGTTCTCCTGACTCAATACAGTCTGCAAGCCCGGAGCGAAGACGCCGCAACGCCGCCCATTCGCGACATGCTCTGGGTATGGGGCAATCCGGAGATGACCACAGAGGGTTCGCACACGTTCGCTACCTTCGCACAGGCGGACCCCGCCGAACGCGCGGCGCTGCTGGGTGTCCCGAACATCATCATGGCCGGCAGCGGCATGCCGAACGACGGCGCGCTGGCCGACGCGCTCATGCAGCGAGTCGCCGGCGCTGCTCGCGTCGTGTGGGAGATTACCCCGGACGGCGAGGGCGAGGACCGTCCCTTCCTGTACACAGAGACCATAGCGCGGGTCAGGCGCCTGGCGGCGGCCTATCCTCGAATTGAGGGCGTGCTGCTGGACGATATGAGCACTATCTCCGTCGACAGGGGTTTCAAGCCGGAACACATCCGGCACATCCGCGAAGAGCTTGGCGAGGACCACGACCGGATCAAGGTCTGGGGCGTCGTCTACACGATGAACCTGGACCGGCCCGGGATGCAGGACTATCTGTACGAGCTGGATGTCATCAACCTGTGGACCTGGCACGCGCGAGACGTCGTGGATTTGGAGAAGAACGTGGCAAAATGCGCGGAAATGGCCCCCGGAAAGCCCATTGTTGCAGGACTCTACCTGCATGACTATGGCGAAGGCCGCTCGATACCGCAAGACTTGCTCGAAACGCAGTGTTCCAACGCGCTGGCGCTCGTTCGCGCGGGCCGTGTCCACGGCGCCGTCTTTTTGACCATCGATAACGAGCCGGATACCATAGCGTGGACCGCCAATTGGATCGCGCAATCCTGCGCGCCACATCCGTCGGCGCGCGCGGAGAAGCTAAGCCTTTCTCAAGGAGAATGGGACTTCTCCGGCGACGCCTGGGGCGAAGACGCCGAGGGCCTCATCCGGCCTCCCGACCTGCGCAACCTGCACAGCCGTGCGTTTCACACGGAACGCGCCTACGGCGACCTTGCGGCGGAATTCGAGTTCAACGGCAGCTATCGGGAGACGGGCACGGGCAGCGCGGGGCTCGTTCTTCGCGCAACGGATCCCAATCATTTCTATTTCGTCTGGTTTCCGTGGGGCGGGCAGCAATTGCGCGCCAAACATTTCTGGGCCGCTGTTGCGAAGGCCGACGGCGACGGATACCTGCGCAACCTCGCGATGGAATGGGTGCCGGGCGTGCCCAGCGAAACGGACCGCTGGTACCACGTGAGAGTCGAGGCCTGCCAATCCCGCATCGCGGTTTGGGTGGACGGACGCCGCGCGCTCAGCGTTGACGACGACTCGTACAAGGACGGCTGTGTCGGACTGGCGGGATACGGCTGGTACGCGTTTCGCAATATCAGCATCGAGGGCAACGCGACTGCACCCCCAGCTTGGAACTCATCAGTTCAGGCTCCCGCGCATGCGTTCCCGCTCGCGCTGTCGAGCAAGACCATGCCCACCGGCTGCGTCACGCCGAATGGCGACGTTCTCCTTGCCGCCGAAAACGTGTATATCCGCTCAACGGACAAGGGCTGCACCTGGAGCGACCCGCAACCCCTGCCCGGGCAACTCGGCCCGCTCAGCGATTACGGCAGCACCCTGTTTTGCACGGCAGGCAAGCGGTTGATTGCGATGATCTATCGCACCCAGGAGGCGTCGGGTAAACCCGTACCCGAGATATCCATGGCTGAATCGGCGGATGATGGCGCCACGTGGTCCGGCCCCATTCCCGCGCAGGTCGCGGAACCGTGGCCCGCGCAGCCCAGGAACCTCGTGCCCTACGGCCCCATCGTCGAGACCGCGGACGGCACACTGCTGCGCTTTCTCTTGGGGGGAGTGAAGGAAGAGAACGACACGTTTACCGATGTGCTCACGTGGAGCGCGACCCACTGCAAGGCGTTTGTCATCCGCGGCAGCGACGGCGGGCTGAACTGGTCCGCGCCCATCGAAATCGACCAGCCGTCGTGGACCGGCAAGGCGCGCGGCACAATCCCCGGCTCGCTCGACCTGACCGAACCGACGGCCGTTGCCATGGGAAACACGGTGATGGTGCTCGTCCGGCCCGTGTACAGCCCCACCATGTGGCAGTGCTGGTCGAACGACGCGGGCGCTGCATGGGACGCCGCGGCACGTGCCACGTTCCCCGGTTACGCCCAATGCATGGTCCGCACGGCCGGCGGCGCGCTCCTGTGCGCGCACCGGTACCCGCATTATGCCGTAAATATCAGCCGCGACGGCGGCCTGAACTGGGACGCGGGCACCGTGATCGACTACCCCGTCTGGGCGATGGGCTGTGCCATCGAAGTCGAGCCCGACGTGGTCCTGCTCACCTACATGAACGCCGAACAGTCCATGCCGCTCCTGGCGCAACGGGTCCGCGTCACCGCGGACGGCATCGCGCCGGTGGCCGAATGATAACGAAAGGAGAGGGAGGTGGCGCCTGTCGTGTCAGGCTTCCTCCCGCTGCGCGAGCATGCGGTCCCAGTGCTTGTTGGCGCCGCGCATGTAGAGGTCCGGGGGCACGAGCGGTTTTTCGAGCGCGTGTTGCGCCTGTTCGGAGAGGCACCCGTCGCGGGCGACTTCTGCTCCGGCCCGGCGCAGGAGTTTCCAGTACCGGTTCAAGAAAGGCCGTAGAACGAGGCTCTTGGAGCCGAGCAATTCGCCTTCGGCGCGATAGATCTCTGCGACGAGTTCGGATTGCAGGTTGCGCGCGACGCGCGGGAGCAACAGACGCAAAACCTGGAACTGACTCTGCTCGGGCAGTCCGCAGTTGGCGATGACGCCCAGACGGGGGACTTTCTCCAGTCGCCGCTGGTGGCGGTATTCGCCGTCGGGGTCTTTTTCGAAATAGGGCGATACGAGCGGGATCAGCCGGTCCATGAAGAGTTTCATGATGCCGGTCACGTTGTCCACGTAGAGCGGCGTGGCGAAGATAACGAGGTCGGACGCGGCGACCAGCGGGAGCAGTTCGCGCATGTCGTCCTGCTGCATGCATTCGCCGGGACGCTTGGTCCAGCAGCCGAAACAACCGAGGCAAGGGCGGATTGTCTTCTTGGCGAGCAGCACCTGTTCCACTTCCGCGCCGGCCGCCACGGCGCCCTCGGTGAATGCGGCGGTCATGCGGCAGGTATTGCCGCGCTCCATGCGCGGACTTCCGTTGAAGATGGTAATACGCATCGGACTGCCTCGGGTGTTGTGCGGCATTATAGCAGGGCGGAATGGAATTCGCAGGGACGCGGCGTGTACGCTGCCGCAAACGCCACTAATGTCACGAGGGGAATGCCATGCCAGGAACGAAACCGGGCGGTTTCGACCGCAATCTCACGTCCTATGGAGACCGCGGCTTCAGCCGCTTTCTGCGCCAGGCGTTCCTGGCGTCGGCGGGCTACGATGCCCACGACGCAGACCGCCCCGTCATCGGTATCGCGGACACAAGTTCGGACTATAACCCCTGCCACCGCGAGATGCCCGCGCTGGTGCAGGCGGTAAAGCGCGGCGTGCTCGAAGCGGGCGGGATTCCCTTTGCCTTTCCCACGTCCTCGCTGCACGAAATCCTGATTGCGCCCACGGCCATGTTTTACCGCAATCTCATGGCCATGGAAACGGAAGAAATGCTGCGGGCGTATCCCATGGATGCCGTAGTGCTGCTGGGCGGCTGCGACAAGACGGTGCCCGCGCAGTTGATGGCCGCGGCGTTGGTGAACCTTCCCGCGATTGCGGTGGTCACCGGCCCGATGCGCGCAGGGTCGTATCGCGGCGAGCGGCTTGGCGCATGCACGGATTGCCGGCGGCAATGGGCGCGTTTCCGTGCGGGCGAGATTGACGAAGCGGAGCTGTCGGGGATCACGCAGGCGCTGTGTTCTACCGGCGGTACCTGCATGGTCATGGGCACCGCTTCGACGATGGCCTGCATGGCGGAGGCGCTCGGAATCATGCTGCCCGGCGGCGCGTCCGCCCCGTTTGGGACGGGCGCCCGGCTGCGGCAGGCGGTGATGTCGGGGCGCCGTGCCGTGGCGGTGGCGCGAGAACAGGTGCGGCCGCGCGACCTCCTGACGCGCGCCGCGTTCGCAAATGCGTTGACCGTGTTGATGGCCCTCGGCGGCTCGACGAACGCTATCATCCACCTGACGGCCATTGCGCGCCGCGCAGGTGTGCCCCTGACCTTGGACGATTTCCAGCGCGCCTCGGAAAACACGCCGCTGCTGGTGGACTGCAAACCGGCGGGGAGCGGGTACCTCGAAGATTTCGACAGAGCAGGGGGCATGCCCGTGTTGCTAAAGGCGCTCGAACCGCTGCTCGATGGCAGCGCGGCGACGATTACAGGCGCGACGATGGGGGAGAACCTGCGCGGTGTTGCGAAGCCCGGCGCGTGGCAGGGCACGATTCGCACGCTCGAGCAGCCGCTGGGCGGCACGGGCGCGCTCGTGACCCTGCGCGGCACACTCGCGCCGGACGGAGCCGTCATCAAGGCCGCCGCGGCGTCGCCGCACCTGCTGCGGCACCGCGGCCCCGCGGCGGTGTTCGACTCCGCCGAGGACGCCGCGACGCAAATCGATAACGCTGCGCTGGGCCTTTCGCCGGACCACGTGCTGGTGCTGCGCAATGCGGGTCCCGTAGGTGCGGGCATGCCGGAATCCGGGTCGCTTCCGATTCCCAGGCCGCTGGCGCAAGCAGGGGTAAAAGACATGGTCCGTGTGTCCGACGCGCGGATGAGCGGCACGGCCTATGGCGCGTGCGTCCTGCACTGTGCGCCCGAGGCGGCCGTGGGCGGCCCGCTTGCGCTGGTTGAGAACGGGGACCTCATCGAACTCGACGTGCCCGGCAGGCGTATCGACCTTCTTGTTGAGGAAGCGGAACTTGCCCGGCGCCGCGCCCGGTTTTCACCGCCTCCGCTACCGGAACGGGGTTATGCGCGACTGCATGCGCAGTACGTCATGCAGGCGCATCTGGGCGCGGACCTGAATTTCCTGGCGGAGAAGACCTGATGGCGGGCAGGAATTTCAGGTCAACCGGCGCAGAATGATTACGGCCGCGACGGCCAGTCCCGCAAAGATGCCGCCCAGAATAAGCAGTCCCACCCACGTATTTTGCGCGCGCGGCGCGCCTCTTTCGACGCGGCGTCCGGTAAGGGCGGTCTCATAGGCGTCCGGGACGCCGTTGTCGTCGCGGTCACAGGGGAAGCCGTCTTTCACGTCGGCGGTCCCGTCGTTGTCGTCGTCCTCGTCGTAACGGTTTATCTGCCCGTCGGCGTCGGGGTCCTCGTAGGGGAGGCAATCGGGAACGACGCGCACCTCGCTGGTAAGCACGAGGCCCGTGGGGTAGCTCAGTTCGACGAGGAAGGCGGTCCAGCCCCGTGCGGGGCGGTCCACCCGTGCCTCGTAGGTGCGCTCGGCAACGGGGGAGAGGGGCGTGCTGGACCACTGCGGGCCTTTGCCGTCAAACCAGCGGAAATCGCGTTCGGCCGGGTTTGTTGCCTGCCAGAGCGCGACGCTGGCCTCCGTGCCGTCGGTCTGCACGCGTATGGAATCATCCGCCCCGAAGGTCCAGGAGTATTCGGGCAGCGGCAGACCCTTCGTGACCGCGGAATAGAATTGAACCAGGCTCATGGCCGCCGAGATGTCAGCGTTGATGCCGTGTCCGGAATTGGGGAAATAACGCAGCAGCTTTGGCCCGGGCAGGCTGTCGTAGTAGAACCGCGAGGAATCGAGAACGAAGAACTCGTCGCCTGTCGCGTTGATAAGGAATTTGGGCATGGTGAACCGCTGCCGGTACTGGTAGGGGTCTACAATCTCCAGCAGTCTATCGGCTTCCGGCGTGCCGAAGCGCCCGAATACGTTCTTGTCGACGTAATCATGCACGGCTTCGGAATAGGCGCCGTAGGCCATGAAATGGTGGGCCATCTGCACTTTCATGTTGAGTACATCGATAACGATGGGCACACAGGCCATGACCCGCTTGTCGACGGCGGCGGTCAGCCAGGTGGTCCAGCCGCGTTTCGAGCCGCCGCCCACCATGAACCGCTCGACCGTGACGCCTTTATCGCGCAGGACGGCCTGCACCGTGTCCATGGCGCGGACTGCGCTCTTGACCATGGGCAACAGCAGGGGCCAGGAAGGGTCGCCCGTGTTGAGAAACTTGTCGTAGCTATAAGCGATGATTGCGTCTTCGCGGCGCTCAATCGTCTCATCCGAGAAGCGCAGGGGCTGGTTCGGCACCTGCTGCAGAAACGCCAGGACCGCGCCGGTGGCGCCCACGAGCATGCCCGCGTAGGGTTCGATGTTCGACGGCTTGCTGCGATTCGAGCCGCCTTCAATGACCAGCAGCGCCACGTCGTTCGTCAGCACGTCCGGAACGGCGATCTGCAACCAATGCCACCAGACCGGTTGGTCGACTTCCGCAATGGTTCGCCAGCGCTGGGAAGTCATCTTGACCTGATAGATAGTGTATGTGGCGCCTGGCCCGCTGCCGTGCACCGTGTTCTCGACGGAATACCGATACGTATCGTCGGGCTTGGCTACATAGTCGTCCAGTGGTGTCGCGAAGCCGGGAACGGCGGTCAGCGTCAGCACCAGACAAAGCCAGAC
>JAGMZX010000140.1:0-13662 GCA_018005585.1 Candidatus Hydrogenedentota bacterium
TCTATGCGCCGGAAAGCGGGTCGCAGGAAACACTCAAGCGCATCCACAAGAACGTTAACCTCACGAAGATGACCGCGTCGATGCGCGCCTGCGTAAAGACCCGCTTGCCCGCGCAGGCGCACCTCGTGCTAGGCATGCCCGGCGAAACGCCTCGTGATATCGCCAAGACCTTCGTCTTCCTGACGCGTATGGCCTGGCTCGGCATCCATGAAGTCGCGGTCTACCCCTTCGTGCCCTATCCGGGCAGCGAATTTCACGAGCAGCTGCGCGCGACCAAAAGATTCCCTCCCGAAGGCAACGAGTATGACCTGTTCCTCGCCCAGAACTGCAACAACAACTATTTCGGCATCCGCTCCTGGAACGAACACCTGAGCGACCGGCAACTCAAGCTCCTTTGTTCGGCCGCGATGCTCCTGTTCTTCGGGTTACAATATCTCTTCCGGCCTTGGCGCCTGGCCGCGTCGTTCGCGCGGGTAGCGTCTTCCCGTCCCACCACACTGCTCGAACGCATCCTTGATACATTCCTCAGCCGCCGAAGGCGGATGTTCGCATCGAGAATCGGTCATGGCCGACCGCGCGCACGGTGGCGCCTCGCACCCTTCCACCGCGCGTCAGACACCTCCGCGCGCGGGCGTGTTGCCCGATGAACGGCACTAGCCTTTCAGCAGCCAGGGTTCGCGGTATTTCGGCGAGAGCATTTCGGTTGCGCCGGGGTCGTCGAGGATGGTCTCGGTTTCGGGATTCCAGCGGATCTTGCGGCCCGTGTAGATGGCGATGTCGCACAGGTGGCCGACCGAAGCGGAGCGGTGCGCCGTTTCGGCGGGTGTAATCGTCTCCTCTCGTGACTTGACGCATGCGATGAAATTCGCGATGTGGTTCGTGCTCTGGTACAGGCGGATTTCGTCGTCACCGATGACTTCGTCAAGGACCGGCGCGGGCTCGGCGGTCAACTGGCCCCGGCTCACGAAAATCCAGCCCTTGTCGCCGTACCATTTCGCGCCCATTGGAAACCGGCTGCAAATGTGGATGGTCAGCCCCCCGGCATAGGTGCAGGTACAATCGTAATCCGTTGGCGCATCCCAGACGCCGCCCCGCGGAATGACACCGGTCCCTTCGACGAGCAGCGGGCCCGTTCGGTCCAGGCCGAGGCCCCAGTGGGCAATATCGAGATGGTGGCCGACCCAGTCCATGATGCGCCCGCCGCCAAAATCCATGACCCAGCGCCAGTTCTTGTGGATGCGCGCGGGCACGTAGGGCGAGACCGGCGCGGGACCAAGCCACTTGTCGTAATTCAATTCCGGGGGCGGGTCCTGCACCGCCGTCTGGTCCTTGGTGCCGGCGTAGTCGTCGTAACCCTGACCAAGTCCGACTTCCACGTGGCTCACTTTGCCGATGCGGCCATTGCGCACGAGTTCCGCCGCGCGATGGAAGTTCTCGACACTGCGCTGCCAGCTTCCCGTCTGCCAGATGCGCTTGTTGCGCTTCACCGCATCGCATATGGCACGGCCCTCGGCCAGCGTGTGCGAAAGGGGCTTCTCACCGTAAATATCGAGTCGGGCCTCGGCGGCCATGATCGCGGGGATCGCGTGCCAGTGGTCCGGCAGCGCGATACTCACCGCATCGAGGTCGTCCCGGGCGAGCAGTTCCTCGAAATCCGCATAGGCAGCGCAATCCGTGTTGTCGTAGGTGCGGTCGACCGTCTCTTTCGTGCGCTGGAGGTGGTTACGGTCCACGTCGCACACCGCGACGACCTGCACGTCGCCGCGCTGCAAAAACTGTCCCAGGTTTTCAGGGCCTTGCCAGCCCAGGCCGATGGCCCCGAGCGTGACCCGCCCGCTCGGTGCGGCGCGGTTTCCGGCCGCGGTGGCGCCACGCGTCAGAATGAGCGGTGCGGCGGCAGCCACGGCGGTGGTGCGCAAGAATGCGCGGCGATTCATATCCCGGGTCATGGTGTTCTCCTCCGCATCAGGGTTTTCGCTTTCACCGTGTCGTCCTACAGACTCCAGCCCTCGCGATAGGGCGGACTCACCAGCGCGGTTGCCTCACCGGAATCGCGGAAGGTCAGGGACGCGCTGTCCCAATGCAGGGTCGTGCCGGGCAGCCGCTTCCCAATATTGCCGAGCAGCGCCATCTCCGTGAGCGGGCCGGAATAACCGAAGCCGGCGCACGCGGGCCGCCCTTCCTTGCAGGCCCGCGCCCAATCCATTTCGTGCGTGCCGTTCACGCGCGGAATCGTCTCGGGTGGCGGCGTGAAGTCTTTCATCCGTTCCTCGGGCACGAGCCGCGGGCTGTTGCCATAGACGCCGCACGTCAGGTAGCCGTTCTCGCCTATGAAGAGCGCGCCGCCCTCGCTGTCGCCGAGCAGCCGCGAATCGCCGAGCCCCGCGGGCGCGGGCGGTTGCAGGCCGTCGTACCACGTGACGGTAACGGGCGGCTTGCCGCCCCGCGCGGGGAACTGATAGCGCACGACCGACGCGATCGGATACGTCTCGGGATTCAAGTCGGTGCTGCTGGCCTCGATACTCTCGGGCGCGCCGAGTTCCAGCGCCCAGAAGACCGGGTCGAGGGTGTGCGCGCCGCGGTCGCCCATCATGCCGCAGCCAAAATCCCACCAGCTCCGCCACGTGAGCGGGTGATACGTCGGATGATACGGGCGAAACGGCGCGGGGCCCAGCCAGAGGTCCCAGTTGAGCGTAGCGGGCACGGGCGGCGTCTCCGCGGGCCGCACGGCCAGCGGCGAACTCCAGCCCGCGTGTCCCCACGGATAATAGGTGAGGCTGCACCAGGCGGTCACTTCGCGGACCGGCCCGATGGCTCCGGCGGCGATCCACTCGCAGATTTGCCGCGCCTCCTTGCTCGAATGGCCTTGAATGCCCATCTGCGTGCAGACACCCGTTTCCTTGGCCGCTTCGGCGAGTTTGCGCGCCTCGTAGACCGTGTGCGTCAGCGGTTTCTGGCAATAGACGTGCTTTCCGGCGCGCATCGCGGCCATGGCGATGACCGCGTGCGTGTGGTCGGGCGTCGCGATGACGACCGCGTCGATGTCCTTCTGCTTGTCGAGCATTTCGCGGTAATCGGCATAGCGCGCGGCGTTCGGATACGCGGCAAACGTCTTCGCCGCGTATTCCTGGTCCACGTCACACAGGGCAACGATGTTTTCGCTTTCAAGCGCGCGCAGGTTCGCCGCGCCCATGCCGCCGATGCCGATCCCTGCGATACGAAGCTTCTCGCTGGGCGCGGTCTGCCCGGCTCCGCCAAGAACGCTGCGCGGCACGATCTGAAACGCCGCACCCGCCGCGGCATAGCTGCCCGCCTTGCCCAGAAACACCCGCCTGCTGAGTTTACTCATGGCCCGGACCCTTCCTGTGGCTCATCCCGCACGTGAGCGCCACGCACGCGAGCCGTTCTACGGCTTCACTTCGCGAATAGCGGCTTCGCGCACCGTGATCTTCATGTCCTTGAACTCGTCGCCCGGATGCACCTGGAACCCGATGCGGCCCGTGGCGTAAGAGGCGTCATGTACGTCGCCGACGACCGTGCCGTTCAACGTGACCGTCAGGTGGTCGCCCTCGGCGCGGATGATCATCGTGTTCCAGTCGTCGCGCTTCTCCAGGTTCGGGTCTTCGTTCATGGAAAGGAACATCTTGGCCGGACAGTACAACGTGCCCGAATAGCATTCCGGATCCTTGTATTCGAGGATGTCGGCCTGATACGACTTGTCCGGCGACTGGTAGCGGAACCAGATACCGCTGTTGGCGGGCCACTGTATCTTATACGTGATCCGCACCTCGAAATCGCCGTATTCCTTCTCCGTGAACAGGTCGCCCGGCGCGTTTCCCGGACCCTGCGTGCCCACGATGCAGCCGTCCTCGACCCTCCATGCCGCGTTGCCCTCGGTCATCCAGCCATCGAGGTCCGTTCCGTTGAACAGCGGTGTCCACTCGCATTTCGGCGCGCCAGAACTGCACGCGCCGCTGTTGCGCGCCGCGCACTGGGCCGCGCAAGCCTGACTGAGCAATACTCCCGCGACTGCAAGCAGCGCGGCCCATCCAAACCAGAGACCCTTTCCGCGAAAACATGCCGTTTTCATGACTTGATCCTTATTTTTCATTCCATTTCCCGTGGCGTACCGGCGGACGCCGCACTACCTTCCGAATTCGAAGACTATAGCCCCCGCCCCGAGTCCAGTTCCATCCGGCGAGCGGCGGTGAGGGCCGTACTGTCCGGTCTTCATCCCGGGCAAGGTCATCGCACCCCGCTGGACTCCTGCCGTCGGCCCAAGCCGGTCGGGCTGTGCCAGACACTCCCTGCTCTAGGAACTCGCCGGTCCCAATGATGTCCCGTCTGAGGAATGGTTCGTAGCAGGGATTGCCGTCCCCCTTTTCGATGACAAAGGGACCGACTGCCGTCACCGTCTGCCGGGCATGGCACTGTTTGAAAGACGATGCTTGCCATCCGGCAAGGCCGGGTGTCCTCCTGCTGGTTATCGGTGTAAGGCGGGCGACAGCGCCCGCGAGCACTGTCGCCGCGTCGTCGTCGCGGGCGGATGCCGCATGGACGAAAACAAGACCATCTTCATCCTGAGCGGGTGCAGGCATCTTGTCACGCTGCTTGCGAAAGCAGGGGACGGGAAACCGGCATGCCCGTATTGCGGTCCAAGGGACACAAGGCCATGCCGGTATTGCTGGAGCGTGTGAATGAGAAAGACGATGAAGCGGTTCGCGGTCGCGCTGGTGGGGCTGGTGTTGGCTTTCGTGGCCGTGTTGCTGCCGCGCGCGCCCAGGAACAACGTTGCGGCGCCGGATGTGGCGGCAGCGCAACCCGTCTTGATGGTGAATGGCCGGGTGGACCTGACGACGCGTCCCTATGACAAAGCGGCCTATGTCACGACGCATAACGCCATGTCGAGCCGGGACGCCGGATTCATTTTCCCGAATCAAATCGGCGGTTTGCGCAAACAGCTCGAGGACGGCGTGCGCGCCATGATGCTCGATGTTCACGAGTTCGAAGGGCGGCCGATGCTGTGTCACAGTTATTGCGAGCTGGGCGGATTCGCGCTGGTCGATGGCCTCGTTGAAATCCGGGAGTTTCTGGACGCAGAACCGAACGAGGTCGTGACGCTCATCCTGGAATCTTATGTCCCCGCCGAGACGTTGGCGCTGGAATTCGCGGACAGCGGCATCCTCCGCTATGCCCACGTGCAGTCGCCGGGCGAACCATGGCCCACGCTCGGACGGATGGTTCTCGAGGACCAGCGGCTGGTCGTGTTTACCGACGACAACACGGCCGGGCTGCCTTGGCTTCACAATGTATGGCGGTTCGCGTGGGATACGAACTGGAATGTCTCGTCCCTGGAACAGTTCAACTGCAACTGCAGCCGGGGCGACACATCGAGCAGCCTGATGATCCTCAACAATTTCGTCTCGAATCCGCTGCCGGCTCCCGGGAACGCGGAGCAGACGAACGCGAGCGCGTTCCTGCTCGACCGCTCGCTGCTCTGCTGGGAACGGTCCGGGCGCATTCCAAATTTCGTCACCGTGGACTACTACGAGGTCGGCGATGTCTTCGCGGTAGTGGACCGGCTGAACAGCCTGGCCGGGGCCGCCTGACACGTTGCCGGCGGCGCTCAGTAGAACGTGATCCGCCGGTTCTCCGTCTGCCGGTACGCCTTGCCCAGAAAATCCGCGATGGCCTCGGGCTCGGGGTCTGTGTCGGGCAGGGGCATCTCCGTGACTGCGCCGCCGTCCAGGTAGCGATGGAGCCGGCCTTCGATGCGGGCCGCCTCGGTCGGGTTGAGCCCGTGGCCGCGGCGCGCGCGCGCGCCCGGCGTATAGCGCAGTTCTTGCGTCGCCTCGTCCTGCTTGACCGTAGCCGCCGCCGAGCGGGGGAAGTCCTTGAGGTCCAGTGCGGCGAACCTGCGCCCGGCCTCGAGGTCGTTGTTTTGCGTCAGCAGGACGTGCAGCCCCTCGCGAGCGCCCTCTTCCGAGCAGCGCTGCCGGAGATGGCTCAGGATGCGTTCCGCGGTCGCGGCCGCCTCCTCGCCCTGGTGCAGTTCTTCGTGCAGCAGGAACTGCACGCATTCATTCAGCCCCTCCACCCCGATGCGGCAGCGCCCCTCATCGAGCCGGATATAGGGCGCGCCGTCCCGCACGACGGTCAGCAATTCCAGCGGTCCCGCGGGATACAAGCCGGCCAGCGCGTGCAGGAACCGCCGTTTCTCCCGATGCGCGTGCGCAGCGAGACGGGCGAGCCGGTCCAGTTCCGTGAACAAGGCCGCTTCGCTGCCCGCAACGTACGCAGCCCGGGGCAGGTTCAATACGACGTCGTGCAAATCGACGTTGTGCGGGTGCCAATACGGCGCCGCATCCTCCGGCTCGTCGCGCACCAGCAAATAGTGCGCGCCCCGGCGTTCCGCCGCGACATGCGCCGCGTGCAGCAGGAACGCAGCGTGCCCCGGCGATTTGAAGAAGGCTCCGTCCAGCGCCACGCATGCCACGGGCCCCGGCAATGACACGGCCCCGGGCCCTCCGCGCTGCAACACGTCGAAAATGGCCCACGCCAGCAATTGCGCCGCGTGCTCGAACGCGCCGTAAGGCTTGCCCGCCGGTGCGCCGCCGGGCCCGACGGCTTCTTCATGACGCAACTGGGCCGGCACGGTCCAGTGTATCGTGATTTCCGGCGGCTGCGCGCCGTTGCCCGAGGTCAGCGCCAGATACGCCAGTTCATACACCAGCATCTGCGCGAACTGCGCCGTGTCGCGGTCGCTGCGCCCCTGCACGAAGGGCGCGAAGAAAACGTTCACCGCATCCCAGGTCACGCCGTCGGCGAAGTAGCCCTGCAGCAGCTCATGGTACTTCACCATGTGCGCCAGCAGCGTCTCGGCGTGCCGCGCGGGCTCCGCGAAATCGCGGGCGCCCGCCGGGCCAACGCCGTAGCGCGCCACGTACGCCAGCGGCTGCGCCAGCGCGCAGAGCCGGTCCACGCGGCCCAAGTGGCGCAGGTGCAGTTCTCCGCGCAGGTGCGCCTCCGCGACAGGCGCGGAGAAAACCTCCGCGAGCGCAAACTCTTTTTTCACCGCCCGCGCCAGCACGCGGTCGGTCACCGGCGGCGACAGGGCCGCCGACGCCGTTTCCGCGACGACCGCTTCGTCCAGTTCGCCGCGCAAGATGCGCTCCGCATCGTACAACGGCACGCCCAGGCGGCGATGCCGTTCGCGATACTCGTGAAGCCCGTGCTCGACGAGCCGCGCGTCGACGAGTTCCCGGATCAGCGCGCCTGTAAGCGTGCGCATCTGGGCGCGCTCGATCTGCGCCTCCACTTCCAGCGCTATCAATATCGCCTGAGGCCGGTCCAGGCCCGTCTCGCGTTCCAGGGCCGCCACGATCCGGTCGCGGTCCCACCGCGCCAGCGTGTCCGCGCTGGTGCGGACGAACAGCGCCTCTCCGCCGCGGCCCGCGAGCGACTCGCGCTCGTGCCGCGCTTCCTCGAGTTCGCCGATCAGGTGGTGCAGGTCGCCTTCGCGCAGACGGCGGATACGCGCGCGCCGGTCGCGGTAACGCGCATAGGTCAGGGCGGTCCGCGCATGGCCCATCGCCACCAGCACGCGCTCAACCGCGTCGTGTACCTGGTCCACCGTTGGCGGACGGCCCTGCTGCTCCTTCTGCAGGAAGATCGCCACGGCCGCGGCCAGGCTCTCGGCGCGGTCGCGGTCCCGCCCGCCTATCGCCTGCGCCGCCTTGAAGATCGCCTGGGCGATCTTGCGTTTCTCGAACGGTTCCTCGCGCCCATCGCGCTTGATAACGGTGGCGAACGGCTCGGGCCCGCGCAACGCGGGAATCGGCAGCGGCAACTGCGGATCAAACGCGCCCTCGACCGCACGGTCCTCCTGCTCGAAAAACTCTTCTGTAGACTCGTCGTTCATGAATGCTTCCGCTTGAAAGCCGAGACATACCCCGAGCGAGTGTATCCGAGGGGGAAAAAAGAATACAAGGTCACCTGACTCGACAGGTCGCCTGACTCGACCGGCTTGTCCGGTCAGCCGGACGGGCGGCGGCTACGCCAGCATGTCCTTCAGCTCGTTCATGAACTCGTTGAGGTCCTTGAACTGACGGTAGACCGATGCGAACCGCACGTACGCAACCTCGTCCAACTGGCGCAGTTTCGCCATGACCGCCTCGCCGACAGAGGTCGTCGTTACCTCATGCTCGGTCGAATTGAACAGTTCCCGCTCAATCTCATCGATCATCGCGTCCACCTGGTCCAGACTGACAGGACGCTTTTCGACCGCCTTCAGAATGCCGCTTTTCAGCTTCCAGCGGTCGAAGTTTTCGCGGCGCCCGTCTTTCTTGATCACCATTTGCGCGACTTCTTCGATACGCTCGTAGGTAGTGAAGCGCCGCCCGCATTTGAGGCATTCGCGCCGCCTGCGGATTGCGTCGCCTTCTTTGGACGCGCGGGAATCGACCACGCGGGCCTGGCTATGATTGCAGAATGGGCAACGCATACCTCAACCTCTATATGTTGTGTCCTTCCACCACACAACGCCGTGCACACAGGTGTGAACCTGCACGGTCGATAACTTCTCGCCGTCCCCATATATTGTGCCCTAAGATTGCCACTAAATACAATATAGCAGGTCAAGAGAAAAAGGACAGCGCGGTGCGGCCGTAACGGGCCATCCGTGTCCGGGTCCAGGGGACCGACTGTTCCGGCACAAGGGCGCGCGGCTCATGTTCGAATACCACAAGGCCTTGTGCCGCGGCCAAGTCGGCGTTCGATAGGCCTGCCAACAAGCCGGTCCAGTCCCCGAAATCGTGCGGCGGGTCGGCAAAGATGATGTCGAAGCGCGTTTCGCCTATCCGCACCAGCGGCAGTTCGCGGGGCACATCCAACAGCACCACGCGCCCGGACCCGTGCAGGCCTGTCTTTGCGAGGTTGCGCCGGACCAGCGCCGCCGCTGACGGGTTGCGTTCTACGAAGACCGCAGACGCCGCGCCGCGGCTGAGGGCCTCGATGCCGTTTGCGCCCGTTCCCGCGAACAGGTCCAGGAAATGCGCCCCTTCGAGGCGCGGGCCCAGGATGCTGAACAAAGCCTCGCGCACACGGTCCAATGTCGGGCGTACCGGCAGCCCCCCCGGTTCCTCAAGGCGCATCCCGCGTGCGCATCCTGCGATGACCCGCATGACCTCAAACTCCCATGAGTCCCGTCAAGAGATTACTTGGTCTCTCTCCATCTGCCCCTCATTCTAAGCGAAATGCGAAAGCAGCGCCAACGGGCCGCGCCCCCTATGACGCTGAAATACGCCAACTTCCACACGCGGGATAACAGAAGTCCCTTGACAACACGCAACTGCGCCACCATTTCCAGGACTTGGACTGCTTGGCCGGAGCAGGAGAGGGAGCAGTGAATTACGAGGCGTTCGGGAGACATCGGCACAAAGCGGCAGGAGTAGAAGTCTGAGAAGGTGTATCATCACAACCTGTTTCATTTCAATAACTTATGTGTTCGGATTCCAGTCCGGGCAGAAACCAGGCAGCCCTTTCCACGGCCTGTGGATATTATGTGGATAACTGGGCGCGACGGGGACATGGCCACGAAAGGGGAAAAAACCGGAATAATTGACCCCTCTCTTCCCAACTCCCGCAATTCAAGAACCCCAATTCGAGAATCCCTCTTGTTGAATTCCGCAAGATGGGCTACACTAAAGGTGTGCCTTTATTGTAATATCATCTGGAACGGAGTTAAGGGAGGCGAACCGCCCACTGTGGGGTCCGCCGCAAAGAAAGGAGAAGGTATTATGTTGTCATCAATCCCCAGAGCCCGGCGCAGGCCCGGTTTCACCCTCATCGAATTGTTGGTCGTTATTGCCATCATCGGCATATTGGCGGCCATCCTGCTCCCGGCGCTGGCGCGCGCGCGCGAGTCGGCCCGGCGGGCGAGCTGCCAGAATAACTTGAAGGAATGGGGCCTTGTATTCAAGATGTACGCGAATGAAGACCCGGGCGAGCGATTCCCCCCAGTGCTTGGGTACATTGGCGATACCCTGAATTGCGACACCATGGCGGTGGACGAAACGAATACGTTGATCATCGCGGCGGGAGCGGATCTCCGGAATGTATACCCGGAATACTTGAATGATCCCGCGATCATTGTCTGTCCTTCTGATGCCACGCATACGCCCGACGGGGCGTTCAACCCGACAACCGGCGATCCGGAAGTGCATCTGCCTTGCGACGACGCCAACCGGGGATTGAAGTTCGTCGACTCAAGTTATATCTACCTGGGTTGGGTCTTTGACCAAGTGGATTCAGACGATCCCACGGTCGACATGCAGATAATAGGGATGCTGGTGGACGAAGAATTGTCCGGCTTGGGCAGCGCGCAAGTCGCGTGGTCGCTGGTAGCGGCACTCTCGCCCGTATTGCAGGACGAGCCGCCTTTGACCGATTCCGACCTTGACCTGTCTCAATCGAACCCCGGCTTGGGGAACGCACAAGGCAACACCGTGTATCGTTTCCGTGAAGGCATTGAGCGGTTCATGATTACGGACATCAACAACCCCGCGGCCACGGCCCAGGCGCAGAGCACGATTTGGATCATGGGAGACATAGTCAGCACCGATACCGAACTGTTCAATCACGTGCCCGGTGGCTCGAACTTCCTCTATCTGGACGGCCACGTCGACTTCTTGCGCTATATCGAAATTGGCGATGGCCCGTGCAACGGCATTTTTGCCAGGACGGTGGGGATCATCGGCAGTTGAGGTCCGGCGCGCGCGCCGCTGGTCTCATGAGAACCGGCGAACCTCCCGCGACGAAATATGGAAGTGAGCGGGGAGCGAATGGTTCCCCGCTCAGAGCAGCCCATATCAGGGTGCTTCGAAGAACCCGGCTTGCGTACGCACGCGCAGGCGCAACGCGTTGAGGCGGATGAAGCCCGTGGCGTCGCTTTGGTCGTATGCGCCCTTGTCTTCCTCAAAGGTGCTGATTTGCGGGTTGTACAGAGTCTTTTCGGCGCGGCGCCCCGCGACAATGCAGTTGCCCTTGTATAGCTTGATGCGCGCGGTGCCCGTGACGTGTTCCTGGCTCTTGTCGACGAATGCTTTCAGCGCCGCCATCTCCGGCGAGTACCAGAAGCCGTTATAGATGAGTTGCGCGATGCGCGGCGAGAGCCGGTCGCGTTCGAGCATCACTTCGCGGTCCACTGTGAGCGACTCGACCGCGCGGTGCGCCGCGTAGAGCACCGTGCCGCCGGGCGTCTCGTAGACACCGCGCGATTTCATGCCCACGAACCGGTTCTCGACGAGATCGACGCGCCCAACGCCGTTGCGGCCCGCGAGTTCGTTCAATTGCGCGAGCAGGTTTGCGGGCGAGAGGCGCTGGCCGTTCAGGGCCACGGGCGTGCCCGCCTCGAAATCGATTTCGACGTAGGCCGGTGTGTCCGGCGCGTCCTGCGGATCGACGGAGAGGAGGAACATGTCCTTCGGCGGCTCGTTCCAGGGGTCCTCGAGGATGCCGCCCTCGAAGGAAAGATGCAGCATGTTCCGGTCCATCGAGTACGGCTTCTTTACCGTCGTCGGCACGGGGATGCCGTGCCGTTCCGCGAATTCCATCATGGCGGTGCGGCTGTGCAGCGTCCAGTTCGGGTCGCGCCACGGCGCGATGATCGTGACGCCCGGCATCAGCGCCATATAGGTCAATTCGAAGCGGACCTGGTCATTCCCCTTGCCCGTGGCGCCGTGCGAGACCGAGTCGCCGCCCGTCTCCCGGAGCGCGTCGATTTGGCCCTTCGCGATGATCGGGCGCGCGATGCTCGTGCCGAGCAGGTAGCTGCCCTCGTAGATCGCGTTTGCGCGCATGGCCGGGAACACGAAGTCGCGCACGAATTCCTCTTTCAGGTCCTTGACCACGGCCTCACACGCGCCGGTGTCGAGCGCCTTCTTGCGCGCCGCTTCGAGTTCCTCGCCCTGGCCGATATCGGCGATGTAGGCGACCACGTCGCACTTGTAGATTTCCTGCAGCCACTTTAGGATAATCGAAGTATCCAGGCCGCCGGAATAGGCCAGTACGATTTTCTTGGGCATTGTGTGTAACTCCGTCTCTTGATCCGCGCGGGCGGGACGCCCGTGCCACGTTAACCCATCAACGTTACGAGCACCGCCTTCTGCGTGTGCATCCGGTTTTCAGCCTCGTCGAACACGACGGATTGCGGCCCGTCGATTACGTCGTCCGTGACCTCCAGCCCCCGTTTCGCGGGCAGGCAGTGCATGAAAATCGCGTCCGGTTTCGCCTGCGCCATGATGCCCGCGTTCACCTGATAGGGCGCGAACGCGGCATTGCGCTCGGCCGCTTCCTTTTCCTGTCCCATGCTGGTCCACACGTCCGTATAGATGACGTCGGCGCCCGCGGCGGCTTCGTGCACGTCGTGGGTCACGAGCACGCGGCCTTTGCCCCTCTCGCGCGCCGCCGCGAGCAGGGCGGGGTCGCTTTCATAACCAGGCGGACATGCCAGACGCAGGTCGATCGCAAAATGCAGGGCGAATTCGACCCACGAATTGAAAACGTTGTTCCCGTCGCCTACGAACGCGATCGCGAGGCCGGACACGTCCTTGCGTTTGTGCTCGCGCAGCGTCTGCACGTCCGCGAGGATTTGGCAGGGATGCAGCTTGTCCGTCAACGCGTTGACCACGGGCACGGAGGCATGTTCCGCGAGCGTGATAACGTCCTCATGCCGGTAGGTGCGCGCCACGATGCCATGCACCCAGCGGCCGAGGTTGCGGGCCACGTCGGGCACGGATTCGCGCCTGCCCAGCTCCGTTTCGAGCAGCACGGCCTGCCCGCCCAGTTGGAACATGCCCACCTCGAAGGTGACGCGCGTGCGCAGGCTGGCCTTCTCGAAGATCATGGCCAGCGTCTTGCCTTTGAGATAGTGATGTTCCTCGCCATACCGCTGCTTCCGCTTCAGGTCGTCGGCGAGATCGAGCAGGGCCAAGACCTCATCGCGCGTCAGCTCGGCCAGGGAAAGGAAGTCGGTTACCATCCTAATTCTCCCAGCGCCGCGTTCAATACGGAAAGCACGCGGTCCACGTGTTCTTTCGTGACGATGAGCGGCGGCACAAACCGGAGTACCTTGGGGCCGGCCGGCCCGCAAATAATCCCGGCGTTCAGCAATTTATCCACGACGGGCGCCGCGGCCTCCTTGAATTCCACGCCGGCCATGAGACCGGCGCCGCGCACCTCGGCGATGCTTGCATGCTGCGCGGCAAGGTCCTTCAGCCGATTCAGGAAGTATGCGCCCAACTGAGCGACCTGTTCGAGGAAACCCGGCGCGGTAAGCGTGCTCACTGTGGCCAGCGCCGCGGCAGAACTGAGCGGGTTGCCGCCGAACGTACACGCGTGCATGCCCGGGCTGAACCCCGAGGCCGCTTCTTCCGTGCAGCCCATCGCGCCGATGGGCACGCCATTAGCAAGTCCCTTGGCCAGCGTCATGATATCTGGCGTTACGCCATAGCGCTGATGCGCGAGGAAATGGCCCGTACGCCCCATGCCGGTCTGTACCTCGTCAAAAATCAGCAGCGTGTTCTTGCGATCACAAAGTTCCCGGACCTTGCCCAGGTAATCCTCGTCCGGGATGCGGACGCCGCCCTCTCCCTGAATCGGTTC
>JAGMZX010000140.1:13762-15324 GCA_018005585.1 Candidatus Hydrogenedentota bacterium
TCTTCCGGCTTCGCGGCGGCCTTCCCTTCCGCCGCCTTGCTCTCGCTAGCGTCCTTCTTCGCGTGGGATTCCGCGGGCGGCGCGCCCTTCTTCTGCTTGAAATCCGTTTCATAGAAGCCGCCGCCCTTGAAAATGATCCCGGCGCCAGTGCCAATCAGCCTGTCGCAACGCGCGTGACCGCAAGCCGCGCATTTCACGCGCGGCTTCTCGCTCATGCCGTGAAACACATCAAATTCGTGGCCGCATTTGGTGCAAATGTAGGTATACGTGGGCACCGGTGCATTCCTCCATCACAATAGAAAATGCGCGCCGGCAAACCGCCGGGCGCCTTGTGAGTCCGTCCCGTGGGAAACGCGTAATTTAGCAAGTTTCAGCCCAAATTGCAAAGGACGCGACACTCCCGAACACTCTCATCATATACGCAAACAAAAGAAGAACTGACGCCTGCTCCCTCTTTCAGGACGCAGGCCCGGCGGCGGACCGGTATTTCCGCAGGCCGCAGTATTGAAGGCCAAAACGCCAAACAAACACGCTGTTGTACACGAGGTAACGCCGCCAGAGGCGCCGCGGCTCCTGGAGCAGCCGGAACAGCCACTCGAGGGAATGCCGCTGCATCCAGGCAGGCGCCATGGCCTTCGTGCCCGCGTGGAAATCAAAGGCCGCGCCGACACAGACCATGACCGCCGGGATGCGCCCCCGATGCACGTGCGCAAATTTCTCCTGGAGCGGGCAGCCCAGGCCGATAAACATCACGCCCGCGCCGCTTGCTTTCACGCGTTCGACCAGCGCGGCGTCTTCCTCGGGCGTCAGAGGCCGGAACAGCGACGGCTCACAGCCCGCAATGCGCAGCTGGGGAAACCGCGCGACGAGATTGTCGCGCATGGCCTCCACCACGTGCTGGTGGCTGCCGTAGAGATACACGCCAATGCCTTCGCGCGCGGCCTGACCGCATACACGCAGCGTGAATTCGGGGCCGTAACAGCGGTCCGGAAGCCCCGCATGATAGAGCAGGTTCAGCGCGTGGCGCACCGGGTGACCGTCCGGCGCGACGACATCGAACGCATCGAGCATGGCGCGGAATTCGGGGTCGCTGCTTCCCTCGACGACGCCATGCACCGCCAGATGAGAAACGCACGCGCAGACGCCGGACCGCGCCGCGGCCAGCACGGGCTCCAGCATGCCGTCGTACGTCGTGGCGCTGACACGCACCCCTATCACGTTGTGCCGCGGCGGCCATGCGATTCCGGATTCAGACTTGCTCATGCAACATTTGCCCCGCCAGCGCCCCTCTGCAACTGAATAGCGCGTTCATAGGCCGCCACCAGTTTGGCGTAGTGCACGGCTTCCGAAAACTTCTCCGCGGCTTCCTCGCGCGCGGCGCGGCCCATGCGCGCGCACAATTCCGGGTCGCGCCAGAGCAGGCCCATCTTCTCTGCGAGGTCCGCCGCGTCGCCCGGCGCAAAGTGGAAGCCGGAAACACCATCCGTCACCAATTCCTGCAAACCGCCGATGCGCGCCGCAATCACCGGCACGCCATGGCTCATCGCCTCCACGGCGACAAG
>JAGMZX010000141.1 GCA_018005585.1 Candidatus Hydrogenedentota bacterium
TGCACCGCCTGTGCGTGTTCGGCACGCGCGCGGACCCCGAGACCCGCGCGATCGCCGAACGTCTCGGCGCGTGGCTTGATTCGCTTGAGCCGCCGTTCAACGCCCGTCTTGAGCGCGTCTTCTGCGACGACCCCACGGTCGTCTGGGGCGAATACGGCATTCCTTCGCAACCGCCGCGCCTGCCCGCCGTGGCCCTTATTGGCGCGGCCATACCGACGGGCAGGCCGTTCGTCGTCACCGCCTGGGAGCCCGCGCCGGACACCGCCGCACTGGAAGCCTTGCTCCGGTCGCCCGCGCGCGCCGCGGTCCAGTCCGCGCTTGCCACGCATTGGGCCGTGCTCCTGTACGCTCCGGGAAGCGCGCCTTCCGCCAGCGCGGTTATCGAGGCTGCGCGCGAGACGTGGGCGGCGAAACAGCCGCCCGGACTCGCCATGGTGCGCCTGGACCGAGCCGCGCCGGAAGAGCGGCTGCTATGCGCCTTCGCTGGCATTCCGGCACAGGGGGCCGACTGGCTGACGGTGGTCTTCGGCAAGGGCACACTGCTGGCGCCGCCCTTGACGGGCCCAACCATCACGCAGGACCATTTGAACCGGATTCTGGAAGGATTGGCCATACCCTGCACCTGCCTGCAACAGTCGGTGCGTATGGGATTGGACCTGCCGATGTGTTGGGATGAAGCAGTGACGCAAAGCGCGCTGGCATTGTCCACCCCGCTGGCCGAAAGCATGCCTGCAATGGCCGCGTCTTTGCCGGCCGTGGCCGCGCCTGTTTCGCCGCGGCGTTTCGGAATGTTCGTCGCTGCGGGCGTGGTCGGGGCCGCACTCGTCTCCGTCACGCTCGCATGGGTGCTTATCCGTCGCGAAGGAGGTCCCATATGAATCTGTCAGCCGCGCCCGGCGTCATGTCCGTGCCTGCGCCCTCCGCCAGGATTGTGCGCAGGGTTACCCTGTGGGGTCTGCTCGTCAACTTGTTGCTGTCCGCGACCAAGTTTGTGACGGGAATCATGTCGGACAGCCAGGCGCTCGTCGCGGACGCCTTTCATAGCCTCAGCGACTCGGTCACGGACATTGTTGTCATTGTTGGGGCACCGTTCTGGTCTGCGCCCGCGGACTCGGACCATCCCTATGGTCATGGCCGCATTGAGACCATGGTCACGGTGGTCATCGGCGTCATGCTAGGCATCGTGGGCCTTGCCTTGGCGTATAACGCGCTGGCAACTCTGGCCGTGGAAGACACGACAAACCCCGGCTGGCTGGCCTTCGTCGTCGCGTGCCTCTCCATTGTGGTCAAAGAGTGGCTGTACCGATGGACCGCGCGCGTGGGGCGGCGGATCAAGTCCTCCGCGATGATCGCCAACGCCTGGCACCACCGCTCCGACGCGTTCAGCTCGATCCCTGTGGCAGTCGCCGTGCTCGGTGCGCAGATTCGACCCTCCTGGACCTTTCTCGACCACGTCGCCGCGCTGCTCGTGGCCTTGATGATCATGCAGGCCACGTGGCGGATTATTGCGCCCGCGCTGCAGCAATTGAGCGAAGCCGGGGTGTCCGAGATCGAAAACAAAGTCCTTGATGGCCTCGCCCGCGACACGGCCGGCGTGCGGTCCGTGCATGGCATACGTACGCGTCGGCTGGGACCGGGCCTGTTCGTGGACCTGCACGTGCTCGTCGACCCCGGCCTTACGGTACATGAGGGGCACGAGATCGCGCGCGCCGTCAAGCAGCGGCTTCTGCACGAGGGGGAGGACGTGGTCGACGTGCTGGTGCACATCGAACCGTTCGAGGAAGAAGCCGAGACCAGGCGCGCGTGAGCGGGCGTCTATTCGGGAATCCGCACGCGCTCGTGGAATTCCCGCGCCGCCGCGACGGCGGCGGCTTCGTCCGCGACATTGGTGACGCCGCCGAGGTACCGGCCCTCCACGAAGACCGCATCATGGAATCCCGCCGCGATGCGCCCCACGACAAGGCCTCCTTCCTCCGGCGGCAGTATGCGCGCGCTTTCGCCGTAACGCTGCAGGTACTCGAGGTATTTCTCGCATTTCTCCCGCGCGGCCGCCTCGGAATCCTGCCGCGACAGGAACACCGTAATCGCGCCGTCCCCGCGCTTATACTCCGCCGTGAACGTGTCGGTCATGAAATCCAGCGCCAAGGCATCGGCCTTGAAATAACGGGGCGAGTCGGGCACGAGCCCCTCCTCGGGGAACGCGGCCAAACCCCACGGCGACTCCGGCTCGTCCGGTAGCCGCGCCGCCAGTTGTCCGGCGAGTTCCAGGGCGGTCCGCCGCAAGAGCGCATTCTCGCTTCCGCCGAGGAAACATGCGTAATAGCGGCCTTTCCAGAAGAACACGTCTGTGTCCGTATGGTAGGCGCCCCGGCCCAGGCGGAGCGGTGGGCTGCCGGGCCAGCGCTCGACGGAAAACACGCCGAACGCCCCGAGCACCGTGCCCATGTCGTAGAGGTATACATCGATATACCGGCTTTCGCCGGATGCCGGCGCAAGACTCACGAATGCCAGGCCCACGACTTCGTAGGAATGAAACAGTTCCGACCGGCCGTCGATCTTCTCGAACAGAGAGGCCGCATCGTAGCGCTCGATGGGGCCCGCGGCCTGCCAGCCCTCCGGCGCCAATCCTTCGAGATACTGCGCAAGCGCCGCGCCCTGCGGCCACGCGGGAGCTTGCACGGCCGGCGCCGCTCCGGCAACGGATTCGGGCGCGGCCCCTTCCGCCCGGGCCGCGGCGCAACAGGCAAGCGCTGCGGCGGCGACAACGGCCAGAAATGGTCTATTCATGTCACGCCTCTTCAGTCCGCGGCTGCGCTTCCTCTTCGGGAAACGCGATGCGCAGCACTTCGCCGACTTCCTCCACGAGCGTGAAGCTGATGTCGCGCCGCACTTCCTCGTGAACCTCCGGGAAGTCCTTCTCGTTCTCTTTCGGCAGGATGATGTGGCGCACGCCCGCACGGTGCGCCGCGAGCACCTTTTCCTTGATGCCGCCCACGGGCAGCACCCGCCCGCGCAGCGTGATCTCGCCCGTCATGCTGATGCCGACGCGCGGCGCGCGGCCGGTCAGCGCGGAAAGCATCGACACGAGTAGCGCCACGCCCGCCGACGGCCCGTCCTTCGGAATCGCGCCTTCCGGGATGTGGATGTGGATGTCGAGCGTCTTGTGGAAATCCTCGGGCAGGTGCAGCGCGTCCGCGTGCGCGCGCAGGTACGTGTGCGCCGCCTGCGCCGATTCCTTCATTACGTCGCCCAACTGCCCCGTGAGCATCAGGCGGCCCTTCCCCTTCGCGACGCTCGTCTCGATATTCAGGATATCGCCGCCAGCCTCGGTCCAGGCCATGCCGATGGCCACGCCGGTCTGCGGCTTCTTGTCCGCGAACTGCTCCGTATACTTCGGCGGCCCGAGAAACTCGAACACCGCGTCCGCGCCCACGCGTATCGCGGGCTGGTCCGGCTGCGTCACGACCTTGCGCGCCACCTTGCGGCACACGCTCGCAATCTGCCGCTCCAGTTCGCGCACGCCCGCCTCGCGCGTGTACCGCGCGACGACCGTGTCGATGCCTTCCGGCTCGAACGCGATGTGCGCTTCCGTAAGGCCGCACGTCTTCATCTGCTTCGGGACAAGGAAATCTCGCGCGATGGCCGTCTTCTCGTAGCTCGTGTATCCCGGCATGCGCACGATTTCCATGCGGTCGCGCAGCGCATGAGGGATGTCGAATTCCGTGTTCGACGTCGCGACGAAAAACACCTCGGACAAGTCGAACTCCACTTCCAGGTAGTGGTCGCTGAACGCCTTGTTCTGCGCCGGGTCGAGCACCTCGAGCAGCGCGGACGACGGGTCGCCCCGGAAATCCACGTTCATCTTGTCGATCTCGTCGAGCATGAACACCGGGTTCTTCACGCCCACCTTTTTCATGCTCTGGATGATCCGTCCGGGCAGCGCGCCGATGTACGTCCGCCGATGGCCCCGGATTTCCGCCTCGTCGCGGATGCCGCCGAGCGACACGCGCACGAACTTTCGGTTCATAGCGCGCGCAATCGACTGGCCAAGCGAGGTCTTGCCGACTCCGGGCGGCCCCACCAGGCACAGGATCGGCCCGCGCACGTCCTGGCTCAGTTTGCGCACCGCGAGGAACTCGAGAATGCGCTCCTTGACCTTCTCCAGGCCGAAATGGTCCTCGTCAAGTACTTGCTGCGCGCGCACGATGTCGATGCTGTCCTTCGTGCGCTTGCTCCATGGCACCTCAATCAGCCATTCCAGGTAGGTGCGGATGACCACGCCCTCGGGGCTCATCAGCGGCATGCGCGCGTAACGGGCCAGTTCGTGTTCCGCCCTCTCGCGGACCTCCTTCGGCATCCGCGCTTTCTGGATGAGCGCGCGCAAGTCCGCGAATTCGTCCCCGCCTTCCTCGCGTCCGCCCAGTTCCTGATGAATCGCTTTCAACTGCTCCTGCAGGTAATGCTCCCGCTGCCCGCGCTCCATCTGCTCGCGCACGCGCTCGCGCACGTTACGTTCGATTTCAAACAGTTCGTTCTCGCGCATGAGGATGCCCGCGATCCGCTCGAGGCGCTGCCCCGCGTGCGTCGTTTCGAGCAGGCCTTGACGCTCCTCTACGTTGCCCGGCATATACGCGCACAGCATGTCAGCCAGCACGTCCGCCTCGGCGATTTCCTTCAGCGACAGCACGATCTCCGGGGCTACGCGCCCGCTCAACCGCGCGAACTGCTCGAACTGCGTCAACGCCGCGCGCATGAGCCCCGAAATCTCGCTGTCCGCGGGCGCCGCCTTGTCGATTCGGACCACCAGCACCTCGGGCGTCGCGCCGTCAAGGTAGAAGCGGCGCACCCGGCCCCGGCCCAGACCCTCGACCACAACCTTCATCGTGCCGTCGGGCAGCCGCGTGGTCTGCAGGATGTTCGCCGCCGTGCCGACCCGGTGCAGGTGCTCCGGGCCCGGGTGCTCCTCCGCGGACTCCGTCTGCGTCAGGAGGAAGATCGGCATTTCGTCTGCAAGCGACTCTTCGACCGCCGCCAGCGATGCGGGCCGGCCCACGATCAACGGCACGACCATCCGCGGGAATACAACGGCGTCCTTCAACGGCAGCAGCGGCAATCGCGCCGTCTGCCCATGATTTTGCGCTTTCGCTGACATGTTTGCTCGCTCCCGATGGGAAATGCCTGAGAAGAAAGAGAGTATACTGGCCGGAACCGCCCAAAAGGAAGCGCCAAACGGCTGGGGAAGGCTGGAACCAGCAGGCGGCGCGCCTCGCGAAATCCGTCTTGCGTTGTCCGCCCGCACTTCGTATGCTCGGGAACCATGGATGAGAAATGGAAAGAGCCGCGGCGCACCCTGATTATGGGCATCTTGAATGTGACCCCCGATTCGTTCTACGACGGCGGGCGCATCCAGGGTCCCGAACAGGCGTATGACATCGCCGAACGCATGTGCCGGGACGGCGCGGACTGGCTGGACACCGGCGGCGAGTCGTCGCGGCCGGGCGCGGCGCCGGTCGGCCTGGACGAGGAACTGCGGCGGGTGTTGCCGGTAATCGAGGCGCTTCGGGGTCTTCCGGCGCACATCTCGGTGGACACGTGCCGCGCGGAAACGGCGCGCCGCGCGCTGGCGCTGGGCGCGGCCATGGTGAACGACATCAGCGCGCTGCGCGGCGACCCGGAGATGGCGGGAGTCGTAGCCGATGCGGGCTGTTTGTGCGTTTTGATGCACATGCGGGGCAACCCGATGACGATGCAGGACGCGCCGCAGTATAATAACGTCGTGGACGATATCTGCGCGTTCTTCGAGGAGCGGCTCGCAGCCGCGGCGCGCGCGGGCGTGCGCGAGGAACAGGTCTGGCTTGACCCGGGATTCGGCTTCGGCAAGACCGTTGCGCATAACCTTGAACTGTTGCGGCGGCTGCGCGAGTTCAAGCGCTTCGGCAGGCCGGTGCTCATCGGCACGTCGAACAAGTCGGCCATCGGCGCCGTGCTCGACGCGCCGGTCAACGAACGCTTCGAAGGCACGGCGGCGACGGTGGCCGTAGCTATCATGAACGGGGCGGACGCGGTCCGGGTACACGACGTGCGCGCCATGGCGCGCGTCGCGCGCATGACGGACGCGGTGCTCGCGGGAGAATGACAGAAGCATGAGCGACCGGCTATTCGGCACGGACGGCATCCGCGGCCTGGCCAATCAGCATCCCATGACCGCCGAGATGGCGCTGAAAGTGGGGCGCGCGGCAGGACTGATCTTTCTGAAGTCGGAGCGGCAGCACACGATCCTCATCGGCAAGGACACGCGCCGCTCCTGCTACATGATCGAGAACGCGCTCACCGCGGGATTCTGCTCAGTCGGCGTGAACGTGTTGCTCACGGGCCCCCTGCCGACGCCGGGCGTTTCGTACATCATGCGAAGCCTGCGCTGCGACGGCGGAATCATGATCTCCGCGTCGCACAACCCCTACGCCGACAACGGCATCAAAATCTTCGGCAGCGACGGCTACAAAATCCCCGACGCGGCCGAGGACGAAATCCAGCGGCTCATCGCCACGGGCGAGGTGGACGCGTTCCGGCCCGTCGCCGAGAAAATCGGCACCGCGCGCCGCATCGACGACGCCGTCGGCCGTTATATCGAGTTCGTGAAGGCCACGTTCCCGAAGGGCATGCGCCTGGACGGATTGCGCATCGTGGTGGACTGCTCGAACGGGGCCGGGTATAAGGCCGGCCCGGAGACGTTCCGCGAACTCGGCGCCGAGGTCACCGCCATAGGCGACCGGCCCAACGGTCTGAACATCAACCACGGCGTCGGCTCCGTCTTCTCCGAGGAAATGCGCGCCACGGTCATCCGGGAGCGCGCCGACGTGGGCATCGCTTTCGATGGCGACGGAGATCGCATCGCCATGGCCGACGAGCACGGGCGCCTGCTCGACGGCAACGCGATCCTCGCAATCATGGGCGTCGAGCGGCTTGAACAAGACCGCCTGCCCGGGAACACCGTCGTGGCGAATGTCATGGCGAACGCCGGCCTCGAACGCGCACTGGCTCCGCACGGCGGCAAGGTGCTGCACGCAAAGGTCGGCGACCGCTATGTCGTCGAGGCCATGCGCGAACACCGCCTCACCGTCGGCGGCGAACCGTCGGGCCATATTGTATTGCTCGAACACAACACGACGGGCGACGCCACCATCGCCGCGCTCGATGTCCTCGCGGTCATGGTGCGCAAGGACCAGCCGCTGAGCGCCATCGCGAACGTATATCAGGCGCTGCCCGAATGCCACCGGAAAACGCCCGTCGATCCCGCGCACCGGCCCGACGCGGACCGCCTCGAACAGCTTGCGCGCGACGCCGAATCGGAACTCAGCGGACAGGGCCGCGTCGTCATCCGCCCGTCCGGCACGGAGCCGGTGATCCGCGTCATGGTCCAACACGAAAACCTGCGCAAGGCGGAAGCCCTCGCGGGCAAGCTCGTGGAAAAGGTCGCGGGTCTGTAGCGGTTCCCGTTCGCAGTACGTGCTTCAGCCTGTCTTCAAGCCAACCCGAAGATTGAACTACGAAGAGGACGGCGCGTTCCCGGCGCATCCCGGTTAAGGCGTTCCTCGACCGGCCTTATTTGTGTGCGTGCACGGCGAGCAGACGGTTGAGCCTCCTTTCGCATTCGAGCATCGAGCGCACCGTGTGGTAGTTGATCTTCCACGCGTGGGCCATGTAGTCCCAGAGCAGGTTGTTGTCCTCGTCGAAGAGGGGGAACCATTCGCCCACTTCGTGATTGATCATGGTGTCCATCACGAAGCCGTGCACGTTCTCGTAGGCGTCGAGATATTTCTCGTCGCCAAAAATCTCGAAGCCGTCGAGCATGGCGACGAGCGTCTCGGCCTGCTGCCAGAATTCCTTGTTCCGCTCGCGCGCGGGGCCGTCAATCGGCCCTTCGCAATAGACGCCGCCGCGCTCCCAGTCGATCCCGTATTTGTGGCAGTGATCGTAGAGCTTCTGAATGCGCGGCTTGAACGTCTCGAGGTCGAAGCCGCAAATGTCGATGGTGTGCTTGAGCAGCCAGCCGAATTCGACGTTGTGGCCGTAGCTGGTGTTGTCCAGGGGCCGCCCGGAATCCTCCTCGACGTCGCGGTCCGAGCCCCAGACGCTGTCGAAGATGATCGCGCGCACGGGCGTCCAGTCGAGCATGAATTGAGCGACGCCAACGCCGAACTTGGGCTGGATCATGTGCTCGTAGATGAGATTGATGATGTATTCCGTGTCTTCCTTGTAGCCGATGACGCCGGTGGCCTCGTAGAGGTTCGTAAATGCCTCCATGAGGTGCATGTGCACGTCGAGCGATTTGCGGTCGCCGCCGGACCGCCCGCCGGGGCGGCGCTTCCAGTCGCGTTCCATGAATTCGAAGAATCCGCCATGCTCGTTGTCCGAGGCAAGGCGCGTAATGGCTTCATAAGTTTCCTCGGCCATTTCGGCGCCGCGGTGGTCGCCGGAGGCCATGCCGTATTCGCTGAGCGCGTAGATCGCGAACGACTGGCCATACATGATCTTGAGCGTGTTGAGCGGCGTGCCGTCCTGCCGGCAAATCCAGTGCCAGCCCGTGTTTTCCTCGTCCCAGAAATGGTTGATGAGAAAATCGACGCCCTGGCGCGCCATCTCTAGAAACCTGCCGTCGCCCAGCCCCGCGCGGTGGGCGGAAGAGTACGCGTAGATGCAGCGGGCCTGACAGACGAGCGTTTTGTCCGTCTGACCGGTGGGATTGCCGTCGCGGTCGAAATAGGTCAGAAACCCCCCGCATTCCTTGTCCACGCCGTGCGTTGTCCAGAACGGGAGCAATTCATTGTGCAAATGATTCTCGACTTCCATGCGGGCTTCAGTGAGTCTCTTGCGGATGCTCATGGGCGATACCTCCTTCGTTCGCCGCGGCGGCGCACGTTTGGGGCGCGGATCTCCGGCGGCTTCCATGACCAGCGGAACCTTGCATGGCGAAAGCAAGAGCGGCGGAATTCTGCGCTGCAGCCTCGTGCGTACGGCGCGGCTTCATGTACGTTCTCTACTCATTCCCGGCATTCGACGTATCAGCGAACGAGGCCGTGATTCTGCCCCAATACGCCAGGATAATCCAAAGCAGGAAAGGCAGCGTGAGATAGAACTGCGCGATAGCGTGCGGGATATGCGGCGCGGCGGCAATCGCCTCGCGGAAGTAGAGGGCGAGCGTGACAAACAGGATATGCCCGCCGAAGAGGATGGCCGCGCCCAGGACCAGTATGAAGAGCCGCCGGAACAGGCGCAGGCCGGGCGTCGCGAGCACCAGCGCCAGATAGGGGGCCATGTTGGTCACCAGCAGCGCAATGGGAAAACGCAGCATGTGGTCGCCAAGCGCGAAAACCAGCCGCGCGTCAATATTCAAGAGCAGCCACGTGTGCATGGCATTGCCGCGCTCTTTCGCGTCAATGCTCCCGCGGTCGATGTCGCGGATGCCGCGGCGGAAACTCTCCTTGACGGAGCACATCCAGGCCGCGGCCGCGCACGCCGGCGCGGCGGTCGCTTCCGCGGACGCGGTCTCACCGGTTTCCGCGGGCGCGGGCTGCGCGGACGCGTGCAGCGCGGTGACCTCGAACAGTATCCCGCCTTGCTCGATATACGCGGCGTCGATGGGCGTGCCGAGCGCATTTACCAGGATGCCGGCGCTGAGTTGCGCGATAATAAAGGCATAATACGGCAGACAGAACCACCAGACCGCGCTCAGCACTATGGTGAGTTCCAGAAACGTGCGGCAGAATCTCAACACCGTTTTCAGCTTGCCGCGAAGCGGCTTCTTCTTTTCCGGTTGCGGTTCGGTTGCCATCACGCTTTCCTCCGCACCACATATTCAATCCATACGAGCCACACCGCCACGACAAATACGATGTACACCGTCTGCCAGACATATTCGTGCGCGAAGCTGAAGACCCAGCGGTCAGGCGTCACGTCCAGCGCGCCCACCACCGCAAGGCACGACAACCGCAGCACGTTGACCAGATACATAATCGGCAGGCCTGCGACTAGCCCAACGAACCGTTTCCACCACCGGGTCGGAAACGCAATGACCGCCGCCAGAAAGATGGCCATCACTTCGATCGCCCCGCATTCCGGCACCACGATGAAAACAAAATACCGGCCGAGTTCCGCGCTGCGCGGCGACTCCTTGCGCACCGTTTGCAGGCGCGCCTGCAAAGCCGCCGCCTGCTCCTCGAGGACGCTCTCCTCGCGCGAAGGTTCGGTCGATTCCGGGCCGCGATTGTCGCGTATGGACTCAATCTGCTGGTTGATATCCCGGAGCCCGGTCTCCAGTCCCGGCCGGAGCACAAACCAGACGCGCGGACCTGTCGAACGTCCTTCCCGTTGCGATTTTTGCCGGCGAAAGCGGTATTGTTCCCACAGGGAAAGCGGCGCGCCGGATGCCGCCTGGACGGCTTCCGCCGCGGGCTGTGATTCTCCCCTGTCCCATGCCTCAAGCGTGGCGCGGATCTCGGCCGGATTATGCGTGCCAATCTGACGCCCCAAACGAAAGCGGAATACCTCCCACGGGGTCAACGGCGCCTCCGACGCAGCGGCAATATCCGCCTCACTCGGCGCATTCTCGCCCCGGTCCCACGCAGCCAGGCTCGCGCGCGTCCGCGCCGCGGCCGGGCCTGAACGCGTATCCCCCTCCAGCGAGCCCTCGTGTCCGATGTGGTCCAGGGTCCATGCCGTGTGCCGCGCCACCTGGAAAAGGTACCAGTCATTCGCGAGCGTGTCGATAACGTAGCGGTAACCGATCAGAAGCCCAAGCACGATTACCACAAATACCACGAAGAAGGTGACCATCTGCACCCAGGAACGGCCGCCGCGAGGCGCAGGGCCCGGCGTGGGGTTCGCCATAAGCCTGATGCCCTCCATATATCCCGCCAGACAACTCCCTCGGGCGCGCGACCCGTGCGGCTAATCGCAATGCCGCGCGAAAACCCCTCGAAAGACAAAGCATAACAGGGGCTCTCCCGACCGCGCAAATGCACGGCGGCGGAAGCATTTCCGCCATGCGTTGCCCCGAAGATTGGGGCCGGGTCAATCGCGGCATGGTTTGTATCACAAACCAGTTTGTGAAATCAAGCCCGGGCTGGCACCTGCCCCGAAATGCGCGGCCCAGCCCGCAGCGACACGGCACACGCAGGGGCGAGGCATGTCTCGCCCCTGCGTGCGAAACCGGTCACCCGGCCCTAAAAACTGTCCGACGTCTCCAGCTTGGCTTCCTGTTCGAGGGCTTCCCGGCTTGTGATGTACGGGCCGGTCAGCATCTGGTCGTACGCCATGCCGGGACCGACCATGGGATAGACAAAGGCATTCTTGTCCACGACCACCTCAAGGAATGCCGGGCCGGGGTGCGCAACGAACGCATCAAGCGCGCTCCGCAGTTCCTCCTCGCGGTCGATGCGGCGCGCGAACTCGAAGCCGTCCGCCTGAGCCGCCCGCACGAAATCCTTCTTGTGCAGGGTCTTGTCGGTGCCGGAGAAACGGCCTTCGTAATAGAGGGTCTGCCACTGCACCACCATGCCGTCCCCGCAGTTGTTGAGCAACAGAACCTTGACCGGGATGTTATAGTTGGTGCAGGTTTCCAGTTCGCCGAGATTCATGCGCAGGCTGCCGTCACCGTCGACATCGACCACGAGCTTGTCCGGGCAGCCGAATTGCGCGCCGATGGCGGCGGGCAGGCCGAAGCCCATGGTGCCCATGCTGCCCGAGGTCAGGAACGTGCGCGGCTGCTTGAAATCGAAGTGCTGCGCGGCGAACATCTGGTGCTGGCCGACGCCCGTGGCGATGATAGCGTCGCCTTTCGTGATTTCGTTGAGGCACTCGCAGACGCGTTGCGGCTGGATGATGGCCGCATTCCGGTTGAAATCCTGATGGTGGCGCTGTTTCATGGCGCGCGTGTGCGCGGTCCACTTCGAGAAATCGGGCCGGATATCCTTGCCGTACGTGATCAAGTCGCGCAATGCGGTCTTCACGTGGCCAACGTGCGCCCAGTCCGTCTGCTTGACCTTGCCGATTTCCGCCGCGTCGATATCGACCTGCGCGATCTTGGCGTTTGCCGCGAATTTCTTCGGCGCGGCGCACACGCGGTCATCGAAGCGCGCGCCCACGGTGAAAAGGAAATCACAGTCGAGCACGGCGTAGTTGGCATAGGCCATACCATGCATGCCGAGCATGCGCAGGCACAGGTCGCCGGCCGTGTCCATAGCGCCGATGCCCATCAGCGTCGTCACGACGGGCACCTGGAACCGTTCCGCGAATTCCCGCAGTTCGAACGCGGCATTCCCGGCTATCACGCCGCCGCCCGCATAGATCAACGGGCGCTTCGCGGCGCACAAGTACTCAAAAAACTTCGCGCTTTGCGCGTCGGGCACATGCGACCCGTTTATTTGCTCCATGCGGCGCTTATACCCGTGGAACGGCAGCGTGCCCGTGCCCTGATAGACGCCCATGTGGTTCTGCACGTCTTTCGGCACGTCGATCACCACCGGACCCGGCCGTCCGCTGCGCGCAATTTCGAACGCGCTGCGCACGGTGGCTTCCAGTTCCGTCTCGTCCTTCACGAGAAAGACGTGCTTGGCGCACGCGCTCATGATGCTGAACACGGGCGCTTCCTGGAACGCATCCGTGCCAACCGCCGCCCGGGCCACCTGGCCGCAGATCAGGACCATGGGCACGGAATCCGCCATGCAGTCGCGCACGGGCGTCACGCTGTTCGTTGCCGCCGGACCCGACGTGACAACCGAGACCCCGACCTTGCCCGTGGCGCGGGAGTAGCCCGCCGCCATGAACCCGGCGCCCTGCTCATTGGCCGGCACGACCAGGTTGATCGAGGTATCCGGGTGGTCCCGGTTGTACCGGAAAATGGCGTCGTACGTGGGCAGGATCGCCCCGCCGCTGTAACCGAAGATCGTGTCAACCCCGTGTTCGGCCAACACGTGAATCATCATATCCGCGCCAGACATCTGCTGGCCCGCCGCTGTTTGCGGTAACCTGCGCATTGCTTCCATCTCTGACTCCTCATTGGCGATGCCGGCCCTGCTCGGGGGCCTCTCCGCCATCGTCATTATCCTCTAACACGCATTCTGGCAAGGGTATTGCCGGCGTGTCCATGCTGGAAAAGAAGAGCGCCGCGTCGGTGTGCGCGGCGCTCTCGACTCGTTCGTGATGATTTAGGGGATGAACTCGCCGTCAGGCGCTGGTCGAGTTCGGTGCCGCGTCTTCCTCCGGCGCCGGTACTACCGTGTCCGAAGAGGCTTCCTCGACGCCAGGCGCCGGGGCCTCTTCGGCTGTCTCCTCCGCGGGTGCGGCGGGCGGCGCTTCCGCCGCGGCCGCTTCGGCAGCGGCAGCGGCGGCCGCTGCCTGTTCTTGCCGGGCGGCTTCCGTGCCCCGCGCGACGGCGGCCATCAGTTCGGTGGCCACGTCGGCGAGACTGCGGCCCGCCTGGATCATGTTTGCGGGCACGGCGCCGCGCATGGCGGCGGCGACGTCCACGCGCTCGCCTTCCGAGCCTTCGCCGTAGTCATCCTGCAACTGGCGGTCCAAGTCGCGCTGGTACTCGCGCACGCTCAGGCCGATCTTCCGCTCGACCGGGTCGATGCTGATAACCTTCGCGTTCAACTTGTCGCCGACCGAAACCGCCTCTTCCGGCTTCTGCACGCGTTCGGTCGACAGTTCGCTCACGTGAATGAGCCCTTCGATGCCGTTATCTAGACGCGCGAATGCGCCGAAACTGACCAGCTTCGCGATCTCGACCTCAACATGGCTGCCGATGGGCAGTCCCTGAACGACCGCCAGCCACGGGTCTTCCGAAAGCTGCTTCAGCCCGACACTGATCTTCTCGTTGTCCGGGTCGATGCTGAGCACCTTCACTTCGACTTCCTGCCCGCGCTCCAGCACTTCGGAAGGATGATTCACTTTTTTCGTCCACGACATGTCGCTGACGTGCAGCAGGCCGTCGATGCCTTCTTCCAGCTGGATGAAAGCGCCGTAATCCGTCATATTGCGGACGCTGCCCTTGACGATCGAGCCGACCGGGTATTTCTGGCCGATCTCGCGCCACGGGTTCGGCTGCGTCTGCTTGATGCCCAGCGCGATCTTTTCCGCATCGGGGTCGACGCTGAGGATCATCACCGGCACTTCTTCTTCGATCGTGAGAATCTCATTCGGATGCCGCACGCGGCGCGTCCAGCTCATCTCGCTGACGTGGACCATGCCCTCGATCCCGTCTTCCAGCTGCACGAACGCGCCGTAATCCGTCATGCTGACCACCCGCCCATGCACCACGGTGCCGACAGGATACCGCTCGGCGGCCGTCTTCCACGGGTTCTCGGTCTTCTGTTTGAGACCGAGGCTGATTCGTTCCGACTGCGGGTCAAAGCTGAGCACCATGACCTCGATGCGCTGGCCCACCTGCACCGCTTGCGACGGGTGCTTGACGCGGCCCCAGCTCATGTCCGTCACGTGCAGCAGCCCGTCGATCCCGCCCACGTCCACGAACGCGCCGAAATCCGTAATATTCTTGACCTCGCCCGTCAGGAGCTGACCCACGTGGATCGTTTCGAGCAGACGGCTCTTCTCGCCCGCGCGCTGCTCTTCCAGCAGCTTGCGCCGGCTCACCACCACGTTCCGCCTCCGCTTGGTCAGCTTGATAATCTTGAACTCCATCTTCTGACCAATATACTTTTCCAAGTCGCCCGTCGGGCGAAACGTCAACTGGCTCGCCGGCATGAACGCGTCGATGCCGATATCGACCTTCAGACCACCCTTGACCCGGCGCGTGATCACCCCTTCGATCACGCCGTCGTCCTCGTAGACCGTCTGAATGTGCTCCCAGTTCTTAATCCGGTCCGCCTTCATCTTCGAGAGGACCGGCATGCCGTCCTCGTCCTCAGGCTCTTCAATGTAGAAATCAAATGCATCGCCCGGGTGAATAGTGACATCGGGCGGAAACTCCGTCGCGCTGACCACGCCTTCGCTCTTGTAACCGATGTCAACAAGCACGCGGTCTTCGTTGATCTCGACAATCGTGCCCCGAACGACCTCGCCTTCCCGGAAATTGCGCATCGTCTCGTCGTAAAGCGCTTCCATTTCCGCCTGTGACAGGCTGTCATCTCCGAGGCCAAGGGCTTCGTCATCGTCGTAGACGGTAGTGGTGGCTAAATCGGTCGCCGGGGCGGCCGCAGCCGGTTGTGTGCGTTGCACATCCTGTTGTTCATTACTCATGACAGTTTCACATCTCCTTTAAAGGGTTGGATTTGCCCCT
>JAGMZX010000142.1:0-2910 GCA_018005585.1 Candidatus Hydrogenedentota bacterium
GAAAGGGCCGCGGTGGTGTGCTCGATTGGCCCCGGCCCGCTGCAAGCGGTCGCGGCGTCGATTGCGCCCGCGAGCGACGGCATCGGCGTCTGGTTCCTGCTCGGCGATGAAACGACCGAGGACGAAGGGCCGAATATGCAGCAGATTCCGAAGCCGCGCCAGAGTCTGTTCCTTCAGTTCTGCAGCGCCATCGGCGAGGCGTATTGCCTGCACACGCCCTGGGCCATTGGCACGGCGCTGCGGCGCGGGCAGAACACCGTGGACCATCCGCATCGCGCGGGGCCGTTTTTCCTGCTAATGCCGTTGAACACGCAGCCGTGCCCGCTGCCGCGTTTCAATCTGGACGAACTGCCCGGGGGCGCGCCGCCGCGCTTGGGCGCAGCCGGCGACGAGGGCATGTACGGCGAGACTGCGGAGGCGCTGCGGTGCGCCCATCGCGTGGTGGTGAAAGTGGGAGGGGGCGCGCGCAACGCAGGGCCGGAGTTGCTCGAGTTTCTGGAACTGGCTGACGCCGTCGCGGTGACGAGTCCGCTCGTGTCGGGCGTGATCCCATTCCTGCATCCGCGCAACATGACCGTGGGCGGCTCGAAAGGCAGCATCAGCGGCAACTACGCGATGGAAGAGGCGGACCTGCTCGTCGCCATCGGCACACGCGCCGTGTGCCAGTCCGACTGCTCGCGCACCGGCTACCCGAAGGCGCAGCGCGTCATCAACATCAACGCGGACCTGGATGCCGCGACGCACTACAACAAGACCATCGCGCTCGTGGGTGATGCCGCGGCGACGTTGCGCCGCCTGAACGAAGAACTGCGCCGTGCGCCGAAACGCGGCGCAGGCGAGGTGTCCGCGTGGTTCAAGGCGTGCCGCGCGAAGCGCGAGGAGTGGGACGCGTTCCGTGAGGCACGCTATGCAGCCCCGGTGTTGAACGACGAGGTGTGGGGCGGGCCCGTATTGACGCAGCCCGCAGTCATCAAGACCGTCACTGACTGGGCCCGCGCGCATGACGCAGTGTGCTTCTTCGACGCGGGCGACGTGCAGGCGAACGGGTTCCAGATTGTCGAAGACGACCGGCTGGGCCGCACCTTCACCGAGACTGGGGCGAGCTACATGGGCTTCGCCGTGTCCGCGCTACTGGCGACGGCGTTGACGGAAAAAGCGTTCTACGGCGTTGCGCTCAGCGGCGACGGCTCGTTCACGATGAACCCGCAGATACTCATCGACGGCGTCTTGCACGGCGCGACCGGCTGCATCGTGCTCCTCGACAATCGGCGCATGGGCGCGATCACCGGCCTGCAATACGCGCAGTTCGGCGCGGAATACGCCACGGGCGACACCGTCGAAGTCGACTATGTCGCGTGGGGCGGGGCGATCAAAGGCGTCAACGCGCTTTTCGGCGGGCGCAGCATGGCGGAGCTCGAATCCGCTCTCAGAAAAGCCTTTGCATACAATGGCCTTTCGCTGATCCACGTGCCCGTGTACTTCGGGTCCGATCCTCTTGGAGGCATGGGTGTCTTCGGCCGCTGGAATGTCGGAAACTGGTGCGAAAACGTGCAGCGGATGCGACATGAAGTGGGACTGTAAAGGCTTCGGCAGGAGTCGTGTGACCAATAGAATCGCGCCCTCGAGGTGAAGACACCATTCAAAGAGCCAGGACACCTTTGCCCGCGTTCCATGGGGGCGAGGCATGCTTCGCCCCTGCATCAGGTATGAATCAGATCTTGGGACCGTCTAAGTTGGGCGCTTTCTTTTCTGCCAGAGTCCCGGCTGTCCAATTCCGGGGGGAGTGAAACGATAAGGGCGCCATCGGGCGTGTTCTTCGACGGCAGTGTTTACTGCGGAAGCCCGTCGATGAGTCAAGGGATAGATATTCGCGAGCACGCAACCCATGCGTGTCCGAAGAGGGGATTCTCCCGGGGGCGCCGGGCCTATTCGCGCGCCAAGGGAATCCGTGTGGAATCCAGGATGTCACCGCCCTTCTGAATCACGGTAATCTGGAGTGCTTCCGGCGTGACATCAACGCGGGTGGTTCCGTCCGCGGGATTGATTATTGCGTGATAGACATTATCGCCGTCCTCATGGGGTGCCCGTCTCAGGAATCGGTGGATGTGGCCGCTCAGCCAAAGTTGGCAGTTTGCCTTGTTGATTATGGGGTCCCAAAGGCGGCGTATTTCCCGCACGCCGAAGTGGTCGAGTTCGCCGTAACCGGAAGGTTGGTGCGAGAGAATGATGCGAAAGGGCGCGGAACGCGCAGGTTCGCCGTTGAGATCGGTGTCGAGCCAGGCGGCCTGTTCCTGGCGATAGGGCGCGAAATCGGCCAGCCCGGCGTACTCCTCGTTGGCATCCGGTTTGTCTTCGCCCGAATCGAGCACGACGAAGTGGACCGGCCCGTGATTGAAAGACCAATAAAAACGGCCGTTTTGGCCGGGGAAATAGTCGGCAAGACGCCGCGCCAGGGGTCCCCGTGCTTCGTGATTGCCCCGCAGGAAAACCGTGGGCACGGTCTTGGCGAAGCGCTCCACGCACGCATCGTAGAAACCGGCGAAGGGCTGTTCGGGCCGTTTGAAATCATTGATGATGTCGCCATTGAGCAAGACGAAATCGACGCCGTCCCAGACGATATCGTCGAACATGGCTTCGAGCCGCCGGGAATCGTCATGAATATCGTTCCACATGACGAAGGAGAAGGTTGTCTTGCCCGGATTGAGGGTGGTGAAGGTGAAGATGTCACTCTCGGCCGTATCGCCGTAAGAGACGCTGTAAGGTGTCAGATAGCCTTTGAACTCCTGCGTCACGACTTTGTAGCGATAGGTCATGCCCGGCGTGAGCCCCGTGAGGCGAATGACGTGGCACGTCGAGTCGTTGGGGATGAGCCCGGCGTGGCTCGCGATGGCAGACTGGTCCAGTTGGCCG
>JAGMZX010000142.1:3010-14915 GCA_018005585.1 Candidatus Hydrogenedentota bacterium
AATAACCGCCCCAACCGACACGCACCGTCGTGACGGCGGACCAGTCGAAGCTGCTATGCGAGGCCTGGTTCCACCCCGCGCGTTCAAACTGGTCCAGTGGTACAAAACACCGTACAGAACCCGGCGTATTCAAGGGACGGTCTGTGTTTGCGATGTATTCGGCGCCGTGGGCATCTTGAACGATGATGCGCAGGGGCGTGGGAGCGCCTTGCCCTTCCGGCACGGTTGAGTCTACAACCAGACAAATCGTGTTGCGTAAGTCCAAAGGCTTTTCACACGCAAACGAAACGAACAGGTGTGTGTCTACATCTCCCTTGGTGAGATGGGCGTGGGACCTCCAATCGCCGTTGGGGCGCTGCTCGACGCCGCCTTCGACAATTCGCCCTTGCCGACCGTTGGCTGTGCGGAGGGCAATTGCGACAGACTCAGCACGGGCAATGCGCCTTCGCCCGGAGTTTTTCGTTCCGGCGGTTGCGCGCTTGCGAAGCGGAAGAACATCGCCCCGTATGGCCCGAGAGTGAGGGGCACATCGTTCGCCGACGCGAGCGGCAGCGTTTGTCCGGTAGCCGGGTCCCATTGTTCGCCCTCGCCATGCGCGGCGAAGCCCACCACACCAGACCACGGCTCCCCGCCGTCGTTGGTCAGGAAGTAGACCTCGTGGCCGTCGATTCTACGATGCGTCACGCGAATGGGTGCTCGTCGGTCCGCAAGCCGGACATCTTGCTCCAGGAGGGAATCCAGAACCAGTGGCAGCAGCCCTTCGGACCCAGGGGGCAGGAACACGCCGGCTCCGCCGGCGTTGTTGGAGGAGAAGCCCGGAGTTTCCCCGGTACCGAATACTTCCTTGGCCAACGCTGTGACGGCAGACGAGGGAAACTCCTTCTCGCTGTTGGCGGGCAGACACGACACCGCGACCAGTGCGCCGCCCGAACGCCAGAACGCCGCCAATGTCTCCCACGCCCGGAGCGGCAAGGTATCGGCGCATGGGAGGACCACGACGCGCCATTCCAGGTTGCCGTGCCGCAGCACGCCGTTGTCGACCGTGGCCTCACACAAGGCCTGCCCGTCCACGTACGTGAAGTCACGCCGCGCCTCGAAAAGGGCATTGCCACAAACGCCGTAGACGGACTGAATACGTTGTGCGATGGCGGGACAGTCTTCCGTCCAGTGGCGCGATGGCGCGAATCTCGGCCACACGCTCTCCACAGGGTAGAGCAACGCGATGTCAGCGACCTGAAAGCCGCCCTTGAGCATCGTGCAACAGCGCCCCACCCACTCGTTGATGCGCACGATCTGATCCGTTGAAAGGCCGGCAAAGGAATAGTAGCTCGTAATGGTCGTGATGCCGTTCAGCATGAGCCGGTTGCACGTGCCGCGAATCTCGTCCTCGGTGACCACGCGCACGGGCCGGTCATCTCCCTCGCGGCGGTATCGCTGCGCGTGGTCCGAGGTCTCGCTCATCGTAACGGAGCGGGTCTCCAGTTCGGCGGCGCTGCTGATGAGCCGCGCCACAGACCAGGGAACATCGGCGGGAATGCTGGTCAGGCAATCGATGCTTGGGGCGTCCAGCCGCCGGATGCAGCGGAAGAAGTCGCCGTACAGCGGTACGTGCCCGAGCAAAGACTCTTCGAGCAACAAGTGGCCGCCCGAAAGCGTATTGTGCTCGCGGCACCAGGATTGAATCTGTCCAAAGTAGTTTTCGGAAACCAGTTCGCCGACCGTGAGCCAGAAATCATAGCGCACGGCGAGAGCTTTAGCGCCCGCGTCGCTTACGAGCGCCGGGATGAGCGGTTCGAGCGCGTAACCGTGCCGCCGCTCGAATTCGCCGGCCAGGTTGGGCGCCCAGGGCAACACGCGATACGTCTGCCGTTTCATGAACAGGCTCATCAGCGATGGCTCGTCGGTAAACGTCGCGATGAACCAGGCACCCAAATCGTTCCCGAGCCGCTGCGCATACGCCCCATGAGTCAGTTCGATAAACCGTCTTGCCGGTTCCGGCATCAGGAGATTGGGGTAGGGGTTTGCGTCGGACAGGTTGCCGTCGGCGTGCGTACCCTCGTGCAGATAGCCTCTCGTGATGACCATGACGTGCCAGTGGCCTGCGGGCGCGTTCCATTTGAGCAGGCCGTCATGCGTTTGACCCGAGAGGTCGACGCCTTGCTCCAGGTCGGTCACACCGTTCGTGATTGGAAAGGCGGCCGCTCGTTGCAGTTCGCCCGGCGGAACGGCGATTGACACGTCGCCTCCCGCCGACATTGCATCGGCAATATAGATTCCCTGCGCCTGCCATTCGGGGTGGCCGCGAAGCGTCAGGCCCCCGGCCTTGCAGGAGGGATAACCCCGCTCGTCGTAGAGCCACAGGGCCATGCCCATGTCTTTTGCCTCACGCACGCCCCGCGTAAATGAGGCCCATTTTTCGTCACTCTCCAGGTAGTCGGCGAACGCGACGTTTGTTACCATGCCGCCGAAGCCTTGTCCGGCGAGTGACTGAAGCAGTTCGTGTTGGCTCTCGGGCGAGTCCGGCAGGTTGTGAACAATCTTCAGGATGCGTGTCTCCGCGGGCGGGTCCGCGAAACGCCGCTTGGCGAGTGAGGGTTCGGCTTCAGAGCCGGAAGCCTGGGCCGAAATGCCGCAGTTGGGAAGAAGGCGGAGCACGGCGCCCGTCAACCCGGCTTCGGCATACGTGACAAGGGAGCGCGCAAGCAGCAGGACCAAACACAGTGTTGTCACGCGCGCGCTGATCGAATACTGTTTCAAACGTCTCGTCCTTCTCTTGCCGCGAAAGCGATGCCATGGTTCATACAGGGAACTGCGCCAATCTATGCGCGGAAGAGGTTCAGTTTCAAACAGCACCGGCCTGTGGGCCGCGGGAAATTGAAGCCAGCCGTTCTGGCGAGGGTCAGACCTGCGTTCAGTAAACGCAGACGCGTAAGGAACTCGCCGGCACGCGCAGTACGAGCGGTATACAGATTGGTGATAACGACCTATGGAGTATGGGTATGTCTACAATGGTGTGAGCTAACGCCGGTCCATTATCCGTGACACTGGTACCCTGCAGGGACCCTTATTGAGGTACAAGTGGAAGGCCGTGAAATAACCGTCAGGGATGTTGTCAATGAACGGTCATGGCGGCAGGCGCTGCGAAACGGTGTCTTGTAATTCGGGAGCAGGGTTCTGTATGATGACATTCTTGGAATGCGGGATCACACGAGTGCGGTGGCGGCAGGTCTTGGCTGGTGATTGCGCAATTACTCATCTTAGTCTGCTCTATATATCGCTTAACGTGAGTGCTCGATAATGCGTGTTCTCTTCGTTCTCAATATTCCCTATGCCATAGAACCTCATGGCGCCATGCTGCTGTCGGCAATATGCAAGCAGGCGGGCCATCACGTGGACTTGGCCTTGTTGCGAAAGGACAACCTTTTGGAGCGGGTCCGGAATGGCAAGCCGGACGTCGTGGCGTATAGTGTTATTGGCAGCGAGATTGATGTTTTCGCGAAGGCAGATGCGCGGCTGCGCGACCACATGGCCAAGTCTGGCCAGAAGGTCTTTCGGATCATGGGGGGGCCTCATCCGACGTTCAATCCGCAGGTGCTGGACGAATTGCAGCTCGATGCGATCTGCCAGGGAGACGGCGAGCGCGCCTTCGTGGAGTTGTTGAGGCGTCTTGGAACGGGGGAATCCCTGGACAGAATTCCCAACATCGCGCTGACGAGCAAAGGGGCCGAGGTGTTGGAGAAGTTGAGCGGCGACGAACTCGACCGGTTGCCACATGCCGATAGGGAGATTTACTACAAGGCTGTGCCTTACATTCCGCACACGGGACTGCGTTCGTTCATGACATCCCGTGGCTGCCCGTTCAATTGTTCGTTCTGCTACAACCACGTGTACAACAGAATGTTCAAGGGCTGCGGTCCGATAATGCGCCGCCGCTCGGTGGATGGCGTCCTTTCTGAAATCGAGTACGTGCGCGAGAAATTTCCGCCCATGCGCTTTATCCGCTTCTTCGATGACAGTTTCGCGCTCACGGTCGATGATTGGTTGCGCGAGTTCGCGGAGGAGTATCCCAGGCGTATCGGGATTCCGTTCTATTGCCTGATGCGCCCTAATGTTTTCACGGAAGAGGCGGCCTCCCTGCTGAAAAAAGCGGGATGCTACTCGATATCGATGGCGGTGGAGGCCGGAACGGAACCGATCCGGAACGGCATCCTCAAACGAAATCTCTCAGACGACGATCTGCGCCGCGCATTCAGCCTCGCGCGGAAGACCGGCCTGAAGACATATGGCAACACGATGGTTGCCGTTCCAGGCACACGGCTTGAGGATGACCTGACGTCGCTCAAGTTCACGCGAAGCTTGGGGCTTACCGTGCCTACTTTCAGTGTATGTAGTCCTTCGCGGGGCACTACGCTTGCGGATTACGCCATCGAACGAGGATTGATCAGCCCGGACGCGGAACTCATTACCCGATTCTCGGGTTTCAGCCCGCTCAACTGCTATACGGAGAAAGAGAAGGCGATTCAGGCGCGCATCGCCTGCCTGGGCACGCTCTACTGCACTGTGCCCGGATTCATGACGCCGCTGGTAGAAAAGATGATAACGGCGCCGTTTCCCATGGGGCTGGCAAGGAAGATCGGCTTCAGTTTCAGCGTATTTCGCATCGCCACGCGCCTGTTTCCGCATGCCATTCCACTTAACCCCATAACTATTGCAAAAGTCGCCATCGACGGCATTCGGTATTTCTGGTGACCGGAGCGGTCGTGTGAAAAACGGGTCTGGGGGCGGTCCCAAGTTCTCCGGATGGAGTGGCCATTTTAAGGTCTGCGGTATACAATCTCAATCACGTCTTTTCCGAGACGGATGAGAAGCATCGAAGGCTGGCGGGACCTGCGCTGGAAAGGCGTTGTGCTGTGATAATCGTGTCCAGACACCTTGAAAGAGATGAAATGGATTTGCGCTGCCTATTCCTGCGTTGTCTGGTCATCGCCATGCTCTTGTCCGTGCAAGTTCCGCTTTCCGCGGCGCAACCGCCACAGCCGATCGCCGAGTTTCCGGAAAAGCCGGTCCTGGTACAGTTGACGGACGGCGCATTCCTGGTCTTTTTCGTGCGCATGAAGGCGGATGGGCAGGTGGTCACGGCGAGGACGTCGCAAGACTTGGGCGCGACATGGAGCGAGGAATCGCACGTGATGGCTTTGTCGCCGGAAGCAGGCGGATGGACCTTGCCGGAGGCGCTTGTGGACAGCGAGGGCGAGGTGCACTTGTTCTTCCTTAATGATGCGCATAGCGGCGTGATTTTGACGGGCGAGGACCAGCGCCCCAAGGCGGGCCGCTTGCATGAGCGGAGACTCGACATATGGCACGCGCGCTCGCGTGACGGGCGCGCGCGCTGGGAAGAACCCAAGAAAATCTGGGAAGGCTACACGGGCGCGCTGAATTCGGTCATCGAGACGCACACAGGCCGGATTCTGCTGCCGTTCTCTTGCCTCACGAATCGGACGTGGGCGAACCGGGGCGAGGGTCTTGACACATTCACGTATCGGGGACAGTTCGACTCGACGCTGGTCTATTCCGATGACGGCGGCGAGACTTGGGTATGGCCGCCGGTGCGGCTTAAAACGCCCACGCCAGACATCGTGTCCGCGTACGGCGCTGTCGAACCCGTCATCGTCGAACTGCGCGATGGCCGTATCTGGATGCTCATCCGCACGCAGCAAGGCCGCTTTTACGAATCGTTCTCGCCGGACGGCGCGGCGTGGGGCACACCGATGCCTTCGGCCATCGTGTCCTCCGATTCGCCGGGCGGGATTGTGCGCCTGACGGACGGACGCCTCATGCTCTTCTGGAACAATTGTCTGCGTTATCCCTACGCCTATGGGGGACGGCAGGTGCTGCACGCGGCGATCTCCGCCGATGAAGGACAGACTTGGCGGGGCTATCGCGAAGTCGCCCGCGACCCATTGCGCAATGAGCCGCCGCCCCCGCGCGGCGATCACGGCACGGCGTATCCATTCCCGATTGCGTTGCGGGATGGCCGGGCCGCGTTTGTGACGGGACAGGGCGCGGGCCGCGTGGTGTGCAAGGTCGTGGACCCCGAGTGGCTCACGGAGCCCCGGCAAGAAGAACGTTTCGCCGAAGGGCTCGATTCGTGGTCCGTGTTTGGCACGCGGGGTGTGAGCCTATTCCCTCATCCGGACCGCCCCGATGCTCGGGCGCTGCACATTGGCCGCGAGGATACGGACTGGCCCGCCTGTGCGGTCTGGAATTTTCCCGCTGGCGCGGCCGGCAGCATCCAACTCCGGCTTCAACTCCTGCCGGATTCCCCCGGTGCGCATATCGGCATCACGGACCATTTCTCGACGCCTTTTGACTTGGAAGAGGTTTTCCATAATCTGTTTGACGTTACGCTGGGACCGGACGTTGTGCCGCCGGGGCAATGGCACGATATCGAACTGCGCTGGGACTGCGGCAGGCGCGCGTGTGAAGTCCTGGTGGATAGCGAAACCCATGTCGAAGCGCATCAGACGCGCGACAGCGTGTCGCCTTGTTATCTGCGCCTGCGCACAGCGGCGGAGACCGCGCCGGACGCGGGTTTTCTCGTCGAATCCGTCGTTTCAGACGTGACGCATGCCGCACAATAGAAGAAAGGGACATGCCTGTGGCGGCTGGCGATTTCTACTTCGCGATTAACGCGACCTTTCGTTTCATTCTCCAGAATTACGGAGAAGCGGCGTTGGTCAATTACTGGCGCGCCCTGGGGTCGGAGCATTATGCGCCGCTGGCGGAGCGTTTTCGTGCGGGCGGACTTGACGCCGTCGCTCGCTATTGGACGGAGTTCTTTGCGCGGGAGCCCGGCGGCGCGGTATCCGTTGGGAAAGAGGCTGGCTGCGTCATAGTCGACGTGCGCGAATGCCCGGCAATCCGGTGGCTGCGCCTGCACCAGCGCGCTATCATTCCAAGTTACTGCCAGCACTGCCTGCATGTTTCCACGGCGATTGCGGAGAAGGCGGGCATGCGCTTTGAACTGGAGGGCGGCGGCGGAACGTGCAAACAAACCTTTCACACCGGCAATCAGGAAACCCCGGCATGATCGGCGTACAGGATTTTTGCGGTCATTACGACTGGACCTTCGAATATCTCCGGCGCACCCACGGCGAAGCTGCGCTACAGCGCTACTGGTCGGAGGCAATTGCCTTCGATTCACAGCGGCACGCCTATGAACTCATCCGTGCCCGGGGATTCGACGGCATGGAAGCATACTGGGGACATACCCTGACGCAGGAGGAGGCCGGGTACGCGATTACGCGCACCGAGGAGGTGTTTCGCATCGACATGCACGAATGCCCCTCGAAGGGATTTCTGCTGAAGAACGGCTTGGCGGCCTATGAGGACTACTGCGCGCATTGCATGGGCTGGATCGGTCCCGTTGCGGAGCGTGCGGGATTCACCATTGACCATGAGCACAACCATTGCGGCCAGTGCTGGTGGGAGCTTTACCGGGCAGACACGGACCCGGACCGTGTCGCCGTCCGCGCGAAGGCGGGCGGGAGGAAGTGTGAATCAAGGCCCGATTGGCGCAACGGCGTGCATCATGTGTACCGGCAATGCCGGCAACAGCCCATGGGCACGGAGCCAAACGACGCATTTCCCGCCTGAATCATGCGGCGTTTCCGCGCCGCCGGATGGTAAGGTCAGGGTCAACCGGCTGCGTTGGAAAGACCAGACTGGCAAGAAAACCGATGGAGAGACTGAGAAAGAAGCTGACCGGGAAGTAGTAGACGAAGTGAATGTCCGTTTCTTTCTGTATCCACATGGTCACCGGAAGCGCTACCAGCACCCCCGTCAGCCAGCCCGCGAACGAGCCGCGTCTGGTCAGTATGCCGAGCAAGAAGAGCGCGAGCACCGGGCCGGAGAATAGACCGAGAAACGTCTGGGAAGCTTTGATAACGTCGCCTATGGCCGATGCGAAGAAGGCCACGGCCGTAGCCAGCATTCCGAAGAACAGGGTGAGAACGCGCGCCAGCAGCAGATCTCGCGTTTCACTCGCCGCCACGCGGCGCAAGGGCCTCACAAAATCGTTTATGAGCACCGTGGACAGGCAATTGATCCCGGAGTCCATGCTGGACATTGCCGCTGCGAAAACACCCGCAATGACCAGTCCCGACAATCCTTGCGGCAATGTTTGCACCACGTAATAGGGAAAGACCTGGTCTCCATGAACACCGTCGGGAAGCTGGCCGGGCCACGTGTGGTGGTACGCAAACAGGCCTAACCCGATGAAACTGAGTACGCCAATAACGAACACGGAAAACAGCGAATTGACGACGGTCGCCCGCACCATCCCGGCGAGATTCCGGGTCGCCATCAGGCGCTGTACCGTCATCTGGTCCACGCCGTAATCGTGCATGAACTGGAAAAAGTAGGAGATTGCCGCGGCGCTCAGCGTCATGTGCGTCAGGCTGAAATGCCAGTCGCCCAAGTTCAGGCGTCCGTGCAGGACGCCCAGGCTAATGATCTCACGCACACCGCCGGGGACTTGCCAGGCCAAGGCTACCGCAACAGCGAGCGCGCCGCCGACGAGCACGGCGAACTGGCACACATCCGTCCAGATGACTGCCGCAAGACCGCCCAGCGCGGTGTAGAAAGTTGCGAGCAGGCCCATACACAGGATGGCAAACCACAGGGGGATATTGGTCACGGCGGAGAGCGCGAACGCGGGCGCGTAGACCACGGTGCCCAGCCAGCCGAGGCGCGCGCAGAGGAACAACGCCGAGACGCAGTAGCGGGCCCGTGCGCCGAACCGGCGCAGGATGTATTCGTAAGACGTGGTCACGTCCAGCCGCTGATAGAAAGGAAGAAAGAGATAGATGATGAAAGGCGCCGCGACGGGCATCATCAGGATCCCCGCGTAGGTCGATATGTTCTCCGAATAGACCAGGCCGGGTACGCCGATATAGGTGATGGCGCTGGTAATCGTCGCAAACACGCTCACGGCAACGGCCCACCAAGGCATGTTCCGGCCGGCCAGAAAGAAATCCCGCGTTGTCTTCTGCCGCCCGGCCACCGCAATGCCGACGGCCGCCATGACGGCCAGATAGACGGCGAGCACCGCATAGTTGACCAGTCCGAATCCCTCATGCTGGCCCAAGAGACTGCCTCCCCGTTGGTTCGCGGAATTTCTGTCGAAGCGGGCCTGCACACCATATCACAAGACGGCGGGATGAGGAGACATGTCCGCGCTGGCGGCGGTTGACCCTTACGCGGGAGTCGGGTCTCCGGTTATCCTGTGCCCGGGTGGCATTGGCCGGGGGAATATCGATATCCTCCCGCAGGAGAGGCGTGCATGAACCCTGAAATCGCCCGGCACTGCGCGGAGCTTGACCGCTGTAATCAGCGTGGCGGCCGCATGCTGTCGCTGTTGGACCTGATCGACGCGGGCACGGTCACGCTGGAACTTGCCGCTTATCTGATGACGCGGATGAGCGAAGGCGTATCGTTCATGGTAGGCGCGCGCCCTGGCGGGGCAGGCAAGACGACCGTCATGTGCGCGCTATTGAACCTGGTTCCGCCGGATGTGGAACTGGCGCCGGCGGTGAACACTTGCCCACGGACCGCGGAAGGTCCCCGGTGCTGTTACATCTGCCATGAAATTGGCTCGGGGCCGTATTTTGCTTACTTGTGGGGCCGGGAACTCCGGGCCTATTGCGCGCTAGCGGAGGAGGGGCATCTGCTCGCGACGAATCTGCACGCCGATGACCTGGATCAGGCGCGGGACCAGGTATGCGGGGAGAACCAGGTGCCCGTGGCGCACTTCAATGCGTTTCAGTTGATGCTCTTCCTGCATGTGGACGGCAAGGGCTACCGGTACGACAGGCGGATAAGCACGGTCTATGCTTCGGACGGCCGCAGCGAACACAGGCTTATCTTTGAGAATGGAACGCTGTTTGAAGCGCCGAACTCGGCGCCGGAACGCGTCGCGGCCTGCCGCGCATTTCTCGATAGACTGCTGGTCGAGCGTGTTCGTGCTATTGAGGACGTGCGGGAGCAAGTGCTTGCCTTATTGAAGTAACGTGAAGGGCCGACACCGGCATGCATTCCCGGTTTCCAGCTTGTGCCATTCCCGGGGAGGCGGGCGCAGACGGCGGCACGTGGTTCAGCCCGCCGGAGTGGAGCATGTGGGAGGGACTTGACCCATGATTCGATACAAAAACGCGTTTCAGCCGCTCGCGTTCGCATTGGCCTGTGCGTTCGCCGCGTTTTCTTGCGCGGACACGTCAAAGCCAAAGCCGGCGATTTCCATGATGCTTCCCATGAGCGACGAGGTCCGCTTGGCCACATCCGTCTATCTTCCTGATGGGAAAGAAGGCGCCTGGCCCGTGATTCTGGAGCGCACCCCCTACAACCGCGCCAATGCACAGGCGATTCCGTATGTCGGGGACGGCTATGCTGTTGTGACGCAGAACCTGCGCGGCACGCACGGCTCGGAAGGCGAATGGGACGTGTTTGGCCATGATGGATGGGGGGGGCCGGGCCGCCAGGACGGCTTGGACACGGTTGCCTGGATATTGGAGCAACCCTGGTGTAACGGGCGCATCGGGCTCGCGGGCTATTCGGCCAGCGGCATCAGCGCGCAATTATTGCTGGGCGCGCATCCGCCGGGCGTGCGATGCGCGTTCATCAACGCTGCGTCTGACAATTTCTATGAGCTCGTGTTCCTCAACGGCTGTTACCGCAAGAACACCATCGAGCAATGGGTGGAGGGCAAGCCTATGCTGGCGGAGTTCGAGAAACACCCCGCATATGACGCGTTCTGGGAATCCCGCGATGTTCGCGCCCGGGCGGACACGATCGACGTGCCTGTGTATATTCTCTCCGGCTGGTTCGACCTTGCGCAACGTTCCGCGACCGCGTTTTTTCAGCGCGTTCACAACAACGGCCTGCCCCACGCCCACGGTAACTGCAAACTGCTCATGAATACCCTGGCTCACGCGGCCCCATCCGGCGTGTTGACCTTCACCGATCGCGCCGACACCAACCTGGACGCGGCCTTCGGCTCCACGCGCGACTGGTTTGCCTACTGGCTGAAGGAGGAGCAGAACGGCATACTGGACAAACCGGCCGTGGCGTTGTTCCTGATGACGGACGAAGCGGCGATGGAAGCGCCGGGCAATACCTGGCGCTTCTACGAGAACTGGCCGCCCGCGGCGACGCCGAAGACGCTCTACCTGCATGAGGGTGGGAAGTTGCTGGCCGCGCCGCCGCAACGGACTGAAAGCAGCACCGCCTATGTGTACGATCCGGCGTCACCAACGCCGTCACTCGGCGGCAATAACCTGTTTCCGCCGAGCGGGCCGCACGACCAGCGCGAGATCGAGGCCCGTTCCGATGTGGTAGTGTTCGAAACGGACGCGCTTCGCGAGCCGCTCACGGTGATCGGGCCCATTTCCGTGACGCTGTACGCGAGTTCGGATGCCGTCGACACGGATTTTGGCGCGCGCCTGTGCGACGTGTATCCCGACGGCCGTTCGATGCTCGTGAACGAGGGCATGGTGCGCGCGCGGTATCGCGATTCGAACCGTACCGAAACACTGATGGCGCCGGGCACGGTCTACGCGTTTCACATCGACCTTTGGGACAACGCGCTGACCTTTGCGGCCGGACATCGCATCCGGTTGGACATTGTCTCGTGCAGCGATCCGCGTTATGACCCGAACCCGAATACCGGCGAACCGTTCCGCCGCCATACGCGCACCGCGCCCGCGCGGAACACGGTTTCTCACGACGCGGCCCGCCCGTCTCAACTGGTGCTTCCGGTTGTGTCCGCCGATTGACCGGTGGCGGCGCGCGGGGAAGTGGGCGCGCTGGGCGCGCATTGGTATACTGCATTTTCTTGTGGTTGGAGTCT
>JAGMZX010000143.1 GCA_018005585.1 Candidatus Hydrogenedentota bacterium
AGGCGAATGTGCTTGCGTTGAAGGTTGCCGGCCCAGGGCAGTTGGAAGAGCGCGACTACGACACGAAACAGGTCGAGGCCACAACCGGCTGGGACGATCACAACCCCTGGCCGCCGGACCTGAACGCGGGCGTGTGGGAGGACGTGTACCTCGAGGCGCATGGGCCGCTGAGTCTTGCGCATCCTTATGTCGAGACGGACCTGGACCTGCCCGCGCTCGACGCCGCGCGCCTGACTGCGTCGGTATTCGTGACGAACCACACGCAAGAGGAGATCTATGGCGAACTGAAGCTGGTCATCGAAGACAGGGTCGTGCTTGCCGAAGTCGCGCTTGGCCCCGGCGAGACGCGCGAGGTTGTGCTGACCCCCGGCGAGAATCCCGCGCTGAATCTGGCGCAGCCGCGCATCTGGTGGCCCGTCAACCTTGGCTCGCAGGAACTGTACGGGGCGCAATTCACGGTCAAGGTCAACGGCGCGGTCTCGGACAGCGCGGACGTCACGTTCGGCGTGCGCGAAGTGAACACCTTCCTCAACGACGAGGACTGGCGCACGTACGAAATCAACGGGCGGCGCGTGCTCATTCGCGGCGGCGCGTGGATGACCGCCGACATGCTGCTGCGGCTGACACCCGAGCGCTACGAGGCGTTGGTCCGCTACGCGAGCGAGGCCGGGCTGAATATGCTGCGATCGGAGGGGTTCTCGATTCGCGAGACGGACGAGTTCTACAACCTGTGCGACCGCTACGGCGTCATGGTCACGCAACAGATATTCGGCCGGAACCTTCCGGACGAGGCATTGGCGCTGGCCTGCATTGACGACATGATGCTGCGCGTGCGGCCGCACCCGAGCCTGGTTCATTTCCTTGGCCACGACGAAACATATCCGACTGACCACCTCGACGAAGGTTATCAGGCGCTGATTGAAAAATACCGGCTCCACCGCACGTATCAGCCGCACTCGGGCACATTCTATGTGCCCGAGCGCGCGCGCACCGGCGGCACGCGCACCGGCACGCGCGAATTGTGGACCTATGTCTCGCCCGAGCACTACTACCGGCGCACCTTCGACGGCGCGTGGGGCTTCGCGCAGTCCGGAGGCATCGGCGGCATCGTCGCGCACGAGGACAGTATCCGGGCAATGATGCCCGAGGACCAGCTCTGGCCGGCGCTCGATACGGAAGCGTGGTCGTTCCACAGCGTGGCCCAGGGCGGCGAATACTTCGACGCGTTCCGCGAGAGCATGAACGCGTCCTACGGCGCGCCCGCGAACCTCCTTGATTTCCTGCGCAAGGCCTATGCGATGAATTACAGCAGCGCCCGCGGCATGTTCGAGGCCTACGGACGCAACAAATACAAGGCGACCGGCATCACGACCTGGAAATACGACGCGGCGTGGCCGGCCGCGATCACGTGGCAGTATGTGGACTGGTACCTGCGCCCCACAGCGGCGTATTTCGGCGCGAAGAAGGCCTGCGAGCCGCTGCACGCGCAATTTGCCTACGACGACCGCGGTGTCTGGGTCGTGAATACGCATGGCCAGCCCTATTCCGGGGTCACGGTGACGGCGACGGTGCGCAACTTCGATCTTGTCCCCGTGTTTGAGAAAGAAGCCGTGGTTGCCGTCGAGGCGGACGGCAAAACGCAGGCGTTCGTGATTCCGGGGCCGGAGGGCTTCAGCGACGTGCATTTTCTGACGCTGGAATTGCGGGACGCGTCCGGCGCGCTTGTTTCGGACAACTTCTACTGGCTCTCCACTGTGCCCGATATCCCCGGCACGAGCGGCCACAACCTGAAGGGCCTCTTCTGGACCAAGCCGAAATCGCGCGCGGTCTTCACCCGCTTGAACGAGCTGCCGCCCGCCACGCTGCAGGCGGCGTGGCGCGTCACGGCTGAGGGCGGCACAACTGCCGGACACGCGACGATTGAGAACACAGGGCCCGTGCTGGCCTTTCTCGTGCAACTGGATGCGCTCGCCGGCGAAGACGGTCCGTCGATTGCGCCCGCGTATTGGTCGGACAACTACTTCAGCCTGCTCCCGGGCGAACGCCGCGAGGTGACAATGCGTATTCCCACGGCGGCCGCGGGGCCGAAAGCCTGCTTCCTGCGCTTGTCTGGATGGAACGTGGCGGCATCAGCCGTGAATGGGTCCGAATAGAGGGCTATTCAGGGGCGGTACGGATTTCCTGCCCGAGGCAGACAGGCGCCGTGGCGGCCGCGGCGTTACGGTCATCGCGATTATGTGCGACGGAAAACCCAGGGCGAATCCGCCTGCGGAGTTCGTCATGCTGCCGGGAGATGTGCTGGTGACGGCCGGCGCACTTGCACAGCCTGACATAGCCCGAAGTCCGGTGGAAATCAAGGCGCTGCCGAAAGATGAGGCCTTGAAGGATGCTACGCCGCCGCCCCTGATGGTTCGCGCGTGTCTGGTCAAAACGGCAGGCCGAGGCGTATGCGTTCCTCGTATACGGCCAGGGCCTTCTCGCGATACGTTTCGCTTTCTTCGAGGTATCGCTCGCCCTTTTCCTTAGACCCGTTCTCGATCAAAAGTTCGCCGTAGCCCTTCAGGGCGCCGCGCAGGTCCCAGTTGGCCTGGGACGAAGCTTCGGGGCGCAGGCGCTGCGCCCAGCGGTATTGCTCGATCGCCTGCTCGAAATAGGTCATGCGAGACTCGACGGGCGTGGACCGGCCCTTCTTCCACAGGCCTGCGCCGTAACGTGTCCGGAATTCCGACCGCAGCGGACTGCGCGCGACGGCCTTTTCGGCCCACTGCAGGTACCCGGCGAGGCAACGCTGGAAGCGGTCCTGTTGACTTCCGCCTTCCGTCACGTCGAGAAGCATGTCGTACCAGTCCAGAATATGCGCGGCGAAGTCGGGCCGGTGCGGGAACATGCGGTCCAGCGCTTCCAGTTCACGAATCCAAGCCTCGGCCGCGTCCATGGCGACCTCAAGTGCTGCCCACGGTTTCCTATTGAACCAAATCCAGGTCTCGCGCGTAAGCGGGTCGCCGGGTTCCAGGCGCCGCCAGCCGCCAGCCGCCGTGGGCGCGGCCAACGTGCCGATGCGTTCCAGGGTTTGCCGCAGTTCGTTGAGTTCCGCGTCCTGCGACAGGCCGGGCTGGAAGAACGTGAGCACATCGACCAGACGCACGCCCGGGACGCGTTTCGTTGGCTGCGCGCTGTTTCGCCGCGCCAGTTCCTGGTCCATGCCGTAATCAAACACGCCGCGCAGACAGGTGCGGCCCACGTCGAAGCGGTCTTGCAGCCGGTCCAGGCTGGCGACGTTCACCCAGTTGCCGCTGATGGCGTGGTTCTGGCGATAGACGCGCAGGCTCATTCCCGCGATGAGGGCCGCGCCTGTGAGCAGCGCCAGCACGATAATCTGGTGGGCGGTGTGCCGGCCGCCCGACGCCGTCTCCGTCCCCGCCTCGGCGGTTTGCGCGCGCGCATAGAACAGCGCCGCGATCAGACAGACGTAGAACACGAGCGAGGTGTTGTAGAAGTTGAAATCGACGAGCGAGTGAATGAGAAACGCCAACACGCCCGCGTAGAGTCCCGCCAACAGCCACCGGTCGGCGCGACGGTGCTCGCGCACTATCCGAACCGCGCCCCAGACCGCGAAATACGCCCAGAACCCCGTGAAAGCGAGGAAACCAAAGATCCCGGTTTCACATAGCGCTTGCAGGTAGTCGTTGTGCGCCGTTTGCACATCCCCTGCGTCGACGGTCTGATATTGCGGGTAGGCGACCCCAAAATTGCCCCAGCCAACACCCAGTAGCGGGTTGTCCGCGGCCATACGCAGCCCGACCTTCCAATACGTGGCCCGCAATGCGAAGGACGAGGGGTCCAGCAGGTCCTGCATTCGCACACTGGCGCCCTCTTCAAGCAATTGCCGGTTGACCTCGGGCATCTCCGGCGTGGGTGCGGCCGCGACCTCGCCTGTGTTCGCGGTAGCCGCGACGGGCGCGGGGGCCGCGTCTTGTGCACGGGCCTGCCCAAAGTTCAGCGCGACGGCGCCGCAACACAGCGCAAGCAGGGCTGCGGCCGCGGTGCGCGCCGCGGGCGCGGGCGCGCGCGGTCCGCGCCGCGCGGCCCAGAGGATAGCCGCGGCAGCGGCCGACGCCAGCGCGAGGGACAGCATGGCGCCGCGTGAGAAGGTCAGCCAAAGCGCGATGCATTGAACCACCACGAGGAAGAGAAAGAAATACGCGGTAAACGCGTACCCTGCGGGCCAGACCCCGCGCGAGACGGCATAACGGTACGCGATGGCCCCGTGCGCCACGCCCACGAGCACGGCGGCGGCGAAGGCCAGCGCGAACAGGAAGGGGACGTCCCTCTCGATGTGCGCGAGCATGACATATAGCGCAGTGATATAGAAACTGACTGCCATCGAAGTAATGAGCACCAGCAACGCCAGACGGAATGCGGCGGCCCGCGAAACCTTGCCCGTCTGCGCGCACGCTGTCTCGTTGTGGCGCAGCACGCCGTGCATCGCGGCGCCGATGCTCAGGGGAATGCCGAGAATCAGGAAAGCCCCGAGCGCGTTGGGGAAGAGCATGGTGCCGAAAGCACGGTTGATATTGAGCCGGCGCAGCAGTTCGGGCGTTGGTTCGGTAACGCCGAAAATGCGGTAGAGAATCCTGGGGTCTTTCAGCATTTCCTGGCGTGTGTAGTCGAACACAAATTCGTACTGCATCACGGCGTACACGGCATGACACAGCTCGCCCGCGGCGAACCCCGCGGCCACGACGGCCACCGCCGCGCGCGAGCGCAGCGCACTGGTTGCGAGCATGAAGAGGGCAAGGAATGAGGACCATTGCAGGATGCGGTGGTACGTGTTATCGAATTGATAGGTAGTCAGGGCCGTGAACGCGCCGGCAACGAGGAATGCGCCAAGCAGCAGGGCAGGGCCGGCATGCTGGATGCGCCCGCCGCGCATGAGCACGCGGACGCCCCACAACACGAAGAGGAACAGGGTCGCGCAAGTGAAGTAGGCTTCGTCGCCCGGGTACGTCTGGCCGTCGAGCCAGTGCCGCAAGAAGGCCAGCATCGCCAGGCCGAAACTCGGATGCGTCATGCCAAGGCCCGCGATGAGCGCCAGCGACGCGGCAACGACAAGCGCGGCTACGTCGACCCGCGCGAGCAGCGCGGAACCTGGGAAATAGAACTTGAGCAGCAGCAAGAAGAAGGCGGCGGCGGCGAATGCCGCCAAGGCGCCCAGCGCGGAATAGAGCACGCGGGGGCGGGGAAAGTCCGCGGGCCAAGACCGGACGGCTTCCGGGTTTGAAACGCCGGACGGTTGCGTGTTTCTTGGCGTGGAGTTCCGCGCGCTCTGTTTGCGACTCACTGGTGATTGCCTCCGCGTTTGTTGCCCGCGTTCATCAACAGCACGATCAACAGAAACACGCCGATGGTCTGGCCCAGGATGATCAGGGTGCCGGTCATTGTCGCGGTCGGCAGCAGCGCGCCGCCCAATCCGGCGACGGCGGCCACGAGCAGAATGAATTCAACCGCCTGCCGCGTGGACATGCCCAGGTCCACCAGCCGGTGCGAGAAATGGCGCTTGTCGCCGAGCATGATCGACTGGCCGCTGCGCCAGCGCAGGTACATCACGCTGAACGTGTCGAACAACGGCACGCTCAACGCGAGCAGCGGCGCGGCGACCGCGATCCGCGAACTGGCGGTCTGCGTGTGGAACGTGCCGACGACGGCGACCGTGGCCAGCATGAAGCCGCTGAACAGCGCGCCCGCGTCGCCCATGAAGATCCGCGCCGGGTTCAGGTTGTGATAGAGGAAGCCGCCCATCGCCCCGGCGAAGACCATGAGCAGCAGGCGCACGAATTCCTGCTCCGTTCCGTGCGTTTGCACGGCCAGAAAGAAGGAAAACGCCGCGATTACGGAGACGCCGCCGCAAAGCCCATCCATGTTATCCAGGAGATTGAGGGAATTCGTCATGAACACAATCCACGTGATCGTCAAGGCGGCGGAGAGCCACGCCGCGGCCGATTCGGGCAGCCATGGCAAGTCCACGAAGAACAGCCGGACTGAGATGCCGCACCAGACCAGCAGCCCGGCGGCGGCCAGTTGCACCACGAGTTTGGTCCAGGGCGATAGACGCTTGATATCATCCCAGACGCCCAGCGCGAAAATGAGCAACCCGCCGCCCGCGATGCCGGCCAGTTTCGAGCGGTGCCCCTCGCCCAGGGAAATGCGCAGGTTTTCCTCCAGCCAGCCGAGGCTGTAGCGCTCCATCACGAGCATGGCGCAGACGTGTGCCACGAGGCATCCGTAGAACGTGATGACAACGGCGGCGCCGCCAAGCAACGGGACCGGCTCCGCATGAATCTTGCGTTCGCCCGGGTGATCGACGATATTCCGGCGCAGCGCGAACCGGCGCACGGCTTCCGTCAGGCCCAACGCGACGAGAAACGACAGACCCAATGCGTATCCGTAAACCAGGTACTGATTGGCAATCATCCCATATCCTGTCAGGCTCCGCCGCGGCATGGACATCCTGCCCACACCTCACGCGACGGCATAAGGTTTCAATCCCGGCCAAGATGGCCGCGCCACACTTCCTGAAACAGCGCAAACTCGGCGCGCGCCGCCGTTTCCGCGTGGAAATCGCGCCGCACGCGTTCGCGAGCATACGCGCCCATACTTTCGCGGCGGGCCGGGTCGTCCAGGAGCGCATTGACGGCCTCGGCCAAGGCATCCGGGTCTCGTGGCGCCACGTTGAGCCCCGTCCGGCTGTCAAGGTTCGCGTATTCTACCCCCGTGCCGAGGCGCGTGGCCACCACGGGCTTGCCGCAGGCGTGCGCTTCCAGGATCGAGATGCCGAACGCCTCGCTGCGCTCGACCGAAGGGAATGCGAACACGGCGCAGCCGTGCACGTGCGCAACGAGGTCTTCGTGCGACAACTCGCCGGGAAAGGCGATGTCCACGCCCAGTTCGCGGGCAAGCGCCATGACCTCGGAACGCTCGGGCCCGTCGCCCGCGATGACCACCTTCGCGCGGATGCCTTGCGCGGCGCGCACGAGGTACGGCAGGCCCTTATAGTACCGGTGGCGGCCCGAAAACAGCACGTAATCGCGGCCATATTGCGCCCGCAAGGCCGCGACGCGCGCCGCATTCGGGTGCTCGAATTCCTCGGGCAGGATGCCGAGCGGCACGACGCGGCAGCGGTCGCGCAGTTCCGCGAGAATCGGCGAGGTCTCGACATATGCGGGCGATGTGGGAATGATGACGGCGGCCTGCCTCAGGAAATGCATCAGGAAAGGGCGGTACAGGCGCATGGCGCGGGCCTGGCGCACGACGTCGCTGTGGTAGCGCACGACGAGCCTGCCGCGCGGCCGCGCCAGCAGCCAGCTTAGTTCCGCCGTCGGGTTCGGCACGTGCACGACGACGACATCCGCCCGCATGCGCCGCAACCGCCACGGAAATGACGGCGAGAACGGCGCACTCTGAAACCGGCCCCATTCGCCCGCCTCGGTCACCCGCGTGCCGTCCCGCTCGACCACGCGCGTGCGCGGCGTGCCGCTGCAGACCAGCGCCTCGACCTCGGCCCATTGCCGCTGGTACCGGCACATCAGGCCGATGTGCCGCTCCATCCCGCCCGCGACGGGCGGGTAGAAATCCTTATATACGTGCAGGATTTTCATGAACGGAAGACGTCGTGCGCTTGCGGTTGACGCCGGACACCCTAACACGGCCCGATCCCGCTTTCCAAGACCGGGACATGGGGACAGCCACGTCTCCGCTCGAAGACTCGCTCCGCCTGTGGCAGTCCCCGAAACCGTTCGTGCCCGTACTCGTAATCGCCCACGGCCGCCGCACCTCACCGGGTCACACCGGAACGGGGCGAGGACGCCGCGTCTACATTGCCTTCTCCGGCGAAATTTGCCAGAATCGCCCGCAAGTCCTAACCGTGTGGGGAGTATTGACATGAGATACGTCGTGGTTACTTTGGTGTTGACGGGGGTTCTGACTGCCGGCGCCGCATTCGCGGACGATATCCGCGTGGGCATGATCGGCCTCGACACGTCGCACGTGATCGCGTTCACGCAATTGCTGAACGACCCGAACGACCCGAATCACGTGCCCGGAGCCAAAGTCGTAGCGGCGTACAAGGGCGGCAGCCCGGACCTCGAATCGAGCAGCAGCCGTGTCGACGGCTATACCGAACAGTTGCAGCGCGATTTCGGCGTTCAGGTCGTCGCGTCCATCGAGGAACTCTGCACCCTGGTCGACGCTATCATGCTCGAAAGCGTCGATGGCCGCCCCCACCTCGAACAGGTCAAGCCCGTGTTCGCCGCCGGGCTGCCCGTATTCATCGACAAGCCGCTCGCGGGCTCCCTGCGCGACGCCATCGCCATCGCCCGGCTCGGCAAGGAACACAATACGCCCTGGTTCAGTTGTTCGTCCTACCGCTACTACGAATCCCTGACCTCGCTGTTGCAGCAAGACGTGGGCGACATCCGCGGCGCGGTTTCGTGGGGCCCGTGCAGCCTCGAAGAACATCACCCGGACCTGTTCTGGTACGGCGTGCACCCGACCGAGGCGTTGTTCACCGTGCTCGGCCGCGGCTGCGAGTCGGTGGTGCGCACGACCACGCCCGACACCGACGTGGTTACCGGCGTCTGGTCGAACGGGCGCGTCGGCACGCTCATCGGCCTGCGCAACCAGGCCACGCCGCACAAGGTCGTCATTTTCGGGACCAAGGCGGTCGTCGAGCAGGAGGAAAGCGGCGATTACGCGCCCATGGTTCGCGAAGCCGTGAAGTTCTTCCAGACCCGCATCGCGCCCATCGACCCCGAGGAAACCATCGAGATGTTCGCGTTCATGGAAGCCGCCGACGAGAGCAAACGCCTCGGCGGCGCGCCCGTCAGGATTCAGGACGTCATCGCCAAAGCCACCGCGGAATGACGGCCTAGAAATAGATCACTGTCGAGAAGTAGAGGTAGTGCTGGCGCACGTCGGCGTCGGTGGACTTGAGTCCGAAGGTGTCCTTGCGCACGTCGTCGCCCCAGCGGTACTGATAGGCGATGTCGAGGTTGACGCGGTTGCGGATGAGCAGCCCGGCGCCCAGCGCGATGCCGTAGTAGTCGTCGGGCTTGCCGTCGCCCTTGGATTCGAGGCCGAGCGCGGGGCCGAAGCCGAACCAGAGGTCGTCGCGGTGGCTGGCGGGCTCGGGGTCGTAGAAGACGCCGGCGCGCAGGCTCGGCAGGAAGTCCTGGCGCGGCTTGGTCGGATCGACAAAGACGTATTCGGCGCCCAGGCGCACGGTGTAGGTGGGGTCGTGCGGGCTGAGAAACTTGGGCAGGCCGGTGACGCCGGAGGTGCGTCGCGGCGTGACGAAGCCGAAGCCACCGCCCGCGGGCGCGAGGGTCAACGCGGATTCGTCGATGATTACGAAATCGTCCCATTCGCGGCGGGTTACGTCGAGCGAGAGCGTCAGCTTGTCGTTGGGGAAGCGGTAGGCCATGCCGAACCCGAGCGCGTCGGGGAAGGTGATTTCCCGGTCTCGTTTTGTTGTGGTGCGGAAAATGGGCACGCCGCCCATGTGCGAGCGGAACCGGCGCGTATACTCGACCTCCGCGGTGAAACGCGTGTGGTAGACCATACCGAGGCTGAAGCGCGCGGTGGGCTTGAACAGGAGGCCCATCGTGTAGTTGATGCCCTCGAAATCGTCGTAATTCTCCTCGACGGAGTAGTGGCCGAACGAAGCGGGCGTGACCACGCCGTTGGTGCTGAAGAACGAGGCGCCTTTCTGGCGTGTTTCCCACTCGTTGCTCGAGATGAGCGACTGGTCCCACAGATTGACGGCGAGGCCGAGCGACAGGCGGTCCGTGATCTCGAACGCGATTGCTGGCGTGAGGGTCGAAAGACTGCCGCGCTGCGCATAGTCGCCGCGGAAGCGCGCGCCCGTGATGCCGCCCGCGCCCGCCGTGAAGAACCGGACGTCGTACTCGAGGCTGCGGTCGAAGTCATACTGCCGCTGGTAATTGAGGCTGAGCAGCAGGTTGCGGCCCGCGATCGTCCGGCGCACGGGATAGACCACGCTGGCGTAGTTGAGGTCGTCCAGGTTTACGCCGTGGTCGTCATCCATTCCGGGGAACACGCGCGAATCGAATTCCTCGTTGAAGCGTTTCCAGCTGTAGACGAGCGAGAGTTCCGGCCGTTCGAGTTGGGTCAGGCCGGCCGGGTTCCAGGACGCGGCGGTCGCGTCGTCCGCAATCGCAATGAACGCGCTGCCCATGCCGAGCGCGCGAGCGCCGCTGCCGACCTTGCTCGGCGACGAGTTGATCTGCAGTTGCGCCCAAGCTGCCGCCGGGGCCAGCAGCACGGCCGCAACCAAGCTACATAGTAATAGCCGGCATGCCTTTTTCAAGCTGGGTCCCCTCCTCGGTCGTTTCCACCGTTTTCGCGCGGGCGCCGCTCGATTGCACGCTCTGCACCTTCGCGCGGCCCACCTCCACGTACTCTCCGGGCGCGAGCACTTCGCCCGTGGCTTCATCGACCCAGGGTTCTTCCTCGCGCACGACGAGCATATACGCGCCCGGGCGGACGCCGTCCTCGGGCGTCCAATTGACCAATACCTCCGCCCCGGCGTCCTGTGGGCGCACCGCGAGCAATTCGCCGGACAAGCGCGGGAACAACTCCGCAAGCTGGCTCACGATGGCCGCGCAGCCCGCCGCGACCTTGGCGCGGTCGTCCTTGTTGTCGATGAACGCGTCGAGCGTCGCGATGACATCCGATGTCTCGGTGCTGATCGCGCGCGCTTTCAGTTCGAGCCCTTGCTGATCGCGCGGGAACACGTCCGCCACCAGGAACACCTGCGCGGGCGTCAATTTGCCCAACTGGATCGCCTCGTTCGGGTCGCCGAGCGCGGCGGACAACTGCTGCTCGGTCAGCACGTCCTGCAGGCGCGTGCGGTCCACGATGCGGAACCGCTCGCCGTTGACCAGTTCGCTCTCCGTCGAGACCCGCAGCAGTTCGGCCAGTGCCGGATCCACGCCGTTGCCCGCGAAAGCCAACACGGCTACGGGCATGCGCGATTCGCGGCTGTTGAGCATAACCGGCCGCACCTGGACCTGAAATTCCCTGCTGATCGTCGCGCCGCCTTCGTCTTGCGCCACGATCGACACGGGCACCGTCGCGGCGGCGCCGTCGTCTTCCGGCATATCGATGGGGATGCGGCGGTTGAAGCTCTCATGCGGCGCGCCGGTCAGTTCCGCGAACGGTTCGCCGTTGATGGTCAGCGACGCAACCTTCGTTTCCGTGACCACGTCGCCCGCGATGCGCAAGGTCCGGTTATGCCGGTAGGGCCTGTCCGGGTCAGGCGATTTCAGACTGATGCCGGGCACTTCTTCCGGCGTGGCGGTCAGCACCAGTTGCAGCATGCCCGCGCCGTTCCCGGCGACCCGCAACGACTCAGGCTGAGTCTGTTGCAGGCGCCAGAGCCGTGCGGCAGGCGATTGCGGCTGCCCGCGGAACACGCGGATGGCCGTGCGCGTCTCGTTGCCCGCGAGGTCGCGCGCGGCGATCACGACAATGTTCTCGCCGTCCGACAGCGGCACCTCCTGCTGGAATTCGAGCCGCGGCGCGCTTTGTGTTTCCGCGACGGCTTGCCCGCCGACCGCGACGGACGCCACGCCATACTTGTCCACGGCGGCGCCTTGCACCAGAACGGTTGCCGCATCGGTGACGAGCGCGTCCGCGGGCGCGAAGACGCCGACGGTCGGGCCGGTCAGGTCTACGGTCACTTGGACATCCTGCGCGAACTTCTTATCCGCGAGGTCCAGGGCCTCGAGTTGCAGGGTCTGCGCCCCTTCCGTGAGGATGACTTCCTCCGAAAACGCGAGTTGCCCGGGGCTGCCGCGCTGATAGAGGGGCCTGCCGTTGACCGTGACGCGGTTCACGCCGACATCGTCCTGGGCGGTGATTTCGAGCTGCACCTCCCTCGTGGCGACCAGCGCCCCCATCGGCGTATCCACGCTGACGGCGGGTGCAACGGTGTCCTGGACCGTGCCGTCTTGAATGCGGGCCCTGGTCACGAGATCGAGGTAATAGTGGGCGCGCTCCGTGTCCACGGCGTCGAGGGACCGGCGCAAAAACTGTTCGGCGAGCTCGAGATTGCCCGTCTGGTAATAGACGACGCCCAGTTCGCGGTTCGGGAAGTATTCGACAAAATGCAGTCCGTAGGTGCGCGCGCGCCACGTGTCGCGCGTGTATCCCTGGAGCGCCCTTTCGAAGTCCGCCTGAGCCTCTTCATGGAATTGCCCGGCGAGGTATGAGGCGCCCCGCTCGTAATAGCTCCACCAGCGTCCTCGAAAAACGCCGCGCGTGACCCCGTAGCGCACCCCGTCGCGCTCGCGGTACGCGACAGACTCCGTTGCGCAACCGGCGGCGACGACGCCCAGGAAGAAAAGGGCGGCCAGTCGCTTGTACATGGTTAGATCTGCCTCCTACCTGTGTAAAGCCTAACACACGGCGCGGTTATTGTAAATCACCGGCCTGGGCTCAAGTCATCTCCTGCCGTCTCTGCCGGCGGGCTCCGGGGCAGGCAGGAACAGGTCCTGCACCCGGGCCACGAAATCGGAGACGAGAAACGGCTTTTCCATGTGCGGCCTGCCGGATTCTTCGAGGAATTTGCGGGTTTCGTAAGTCATGGTGTCCGCGGTGATAAACAGCACGCGGGCCGCGAGGTCGGGGTGGGCGCCGCTGAGGAACCGGTACAGATGCTGGCCGTTCAATTCGCCGGGAAGCTGGATATCGATGACCAGCCCGTCGCAGGCGCTGCGGGAAATCAGGGAGAGCGCCTCGGCGCTCGTAGCCGCGGTTTCGATGATGTAACCGTGGCGTTCGAGGGCGGTTCGCAGCAGTTCGAGCAGGTCCAGTTCGTCATCGACGATGATCACGCGGCGCGCTGTTCCGGCCTTGCCGGAATCCGGGTCCACGCCGGCGGTTTCGTGGGGGCCGTGGAACAGGGGCATTTCGAACACGAAACAGGTCCCCGGTTTGCCGGAGTTTTCCAGGAACAGCCGGCCGCCGTGTTCCTGGGCCAGATACCGGGCCAGACTAAGGCCGAGTTCGGCCGCCGCGCCTTCGCCGCGCGCGGAAATGAACGGCTCGAAAAGCCGTTCGCGCGTACTCTCGGGGATTTCCGGACCGTTGTCGCACATCGCAACGCGCACCGAATCGCCGGAGGCTTCCACGGTGACCGCGACTTCGGAAGCGCCGACGTGGATCGCGTGTTCAACGAGGTTGGTGCAGATCTGGCTGAGCTGTTCCGGGACGGCCAGGACGAAACAGGGTTGCTGCGGATAGCTCCACCTGAAACGGCAGCGGCTCGAATTCACGTACAGCGGCTGAATGGATTCCCGAATCAGCGCAACCAGGTTCGTGGGGACGGTCTCCCCTTTAAGACCCTGGCCGAACTCGAGCAGGTCGTCCACAATCCTCTTGCAGCGCAGGCCGTTGCTGAGCAGGCGCCCCACGGCGTCCGCGGTCTTCTCGGGCGTCATGCCGGTCGCGAGCATTTCGGCGAAACCGATGACGATGCTCAGCGGATTACGCAATTGGTGCGCCACGGTGACGGCAAGCTGCGAGGCGAGGGAGGTTTGCTGGTGTTCGATGAAAGAGCGTTCGAGCGTACGGTACCGCGTAACGTCGCGCAGGATGGAGATGATGCGGCTGACCGTGTTCGACGGGGTGCGCTGAGGGGCGACCACCACCTCGATCCACCGTTCTCCATCCTCGCGCCTGTACGGGACGACGTCGCGCAGGGTCCGGCCCGATTGCATTACCGAGATCCAGGCGGGGGGCGCCTCGGCGTCTTGAGCCCCATTCAGCAACGCGTGGCAATAGGCCGGCGGCAAATCGGAGTGGTCGTCCATGAGCTTGCGCGCGAAGTTGCTTGTAAAGAGGACCTCGCCGTTCAGGTCAATCAATTGAAATCCGATACCCAGGACTTCCGCGAGGTCGTCAAACAAACTCAGCCGGTGCACGAGCGGAAAGGAGGAAGGTTCGGCAAGGTCGGTGATGCCCACGGCCAGCCCGCAACGGAGCCCTTGGTCGTCGAACATGGGATGGAACGTAAACCTGCAGGGCAACGGCGTTCCTTTCGAGGAACGCAATGTGCCGGTGAAGGCCTGCGGCCCGGCGGCGCGGCGTTGCCGCAATGCTCTGCGAAATTCCCGTGCGGTCTCGGGCACACACCACGCTTCGATCGCGAGGCCGGTCAGCGTCTCCTGACGCATGCCCATCAAATTGGCGCACGCAGTGTTCGCCAGCGAGATGTGGCCCTCCGCGTCGAGCATAAGACAGGGACCACCGAGGACTTCCATGATCGTGGCTTCGCGGCGGCGCGCGGCCGCGAGCACCTCCCGGTCAGCCTGTTCACAGAACCGGGTCAATTGCTGCACGTATTCACGCTCGACCTGGAGCACAACATCATAGACTTCAGACACGGCCGCGTCTTTGATTCTTGCGCAGCAGAAGTCCAGCAGCCAGCGGCGGTGGCGGTGCACCTCGGCCACCAGCGTCTCCGCGGTCACGCCGCGCGCGCGCGCCCACGCAACAATGCGCGCGACGTACTCGTACGTGTGCCCCGAGTCCCCACGCAAGAGCGCGGCGATACTGCGCAACCACTCCAAGAGGGCAGCTTCCGTGGCACGGGCCTGCTCCGAATCCAGGCGTTCCAGAATCGCGCGCGCGAACTCGGCCGCGTCCCTATCGATTACCTCCGCAAGCGCGCGCGCTGTCTTTTCTGCCGCCATATCAGCACAACCCTCTCCAATCAGGCTCCGCATCACTCCGGGCGTGCGCAACCGGAAGCATTCTATCACGGTTCGGGACGGGCTGTCTTGCGCGGA
>JAGMZX010000144.1 GCA_018005585.1 Candidatus Hydrogenedentota bacterium
CCACCGCCCCCGCCACCGCCGCCGCGCTTTATGCCGATGCCCCAGCCTTGCCAGAAGTAGTCTTCCGTTTCGCCCGTCGCGAATCCGCTACCCGGGCCGCTTCCGTCCCAACCACTCAGGCCAAAGTCCGCCGCATTCAGCGGTGATTCCGTCAGCGTCAGGCGAAACCACGTCGGGTACGCGAACAGAAGCCCGCTGCCCCATCCGAACGCGGGCAGTATGAAATCTTTGGTTTGCCCAACCGCAATATCCGTCGGGACATCGAACTGAAAGTTCTTCACCACCCACTCGTCTACAGGAGTGCCCAGGACGTCCGTGTATTGCGCCCACTTGCCGTCCTGGTTCAGGTCCGCCGCCATGTTGATGTACCGGGTGCCTGGCGAAGCATGCGCCGGAATCGTGACGCGAACGAGGGTGAAGCACGGGACAGGAATTTGAACAACCAGGAAGAAGAACCCCGCGAATCCGTCGTCGAAGAAATCCCGGTTGATTACCTTCGCGCCCGGCTCGCCATCCACGAGGACGCCCAGCACCTCTTCGCTGAGGTCCGCATGATAAGGGCCAGTGCGCCCCGGAAATGTGGTGTTGCCCGTAGGACTCTTGGTCGGGTAATGGCCCTTGGTGAACCCGAATTGCCCGGACCCGGCTTGGTCTGGCGCATCGCCGAAATCGGCGTCTGCCCAAGTCACGCCGCAAAGCGCCCCTACAAGGACCGCGGCCAACACGGGCACGAATCCCAACCGGCAATGGTGCCTATCCTTATCAGTCATAGCATTTTCTCCTCGAGAAATGGAGAGAGCGCACACTGCTTCTTGTGATGCAAACTCTCCTGCCTCTAGCCTGATTCAACCCTTTGCAAAGAAAAAGGTTACAAATGAAGCCCAAACGAATCAGGATACCGGGGTTAAACGAACAGCCTTCCCACAACTTCATCCTAACGCCTCAACTGTACCGTGTGGTCGTAGAATTGTCAAGGTGTTTTAGCTTTTTTGTCAGTTTGAAAGGGACGGTGGTGGGGGAGAGAACGGAGCAGGGCCACGGTGTAGAGGTGCATAGAAGCCGCCCCAAAAAGACTATCCCCCCGCTGCGACCAACCGGCCACTGAGCAGGCACTCAGGGAAAACTTTCGAGGAAGACGCCGCCGGTGCGCGCCGGCGCACACGCCCGGCTACGTCCGCCTATACTACACAACTGTTGAGTTCCATATTGCTTTGGGAAGAGCAGATTGCATATCATCGATCGTGCGGTTTCGGGGAGCGTTTGGGCAAGCGGGAGGGCGTTATGGGCGGCCTGTTTGGTGTTGCTTCGCGCAAGGATTGCGTTCACGACCTGTTCTACGGAACGGATTACCACTCGCATCTGGGCACCTGCCGGGGCGGATTGGCCACGTTGAACCCGGACGGGTTCGCGCGCCACATCCACGACATTTCCAACGCGCAGTTCCGGTCGAAGTTCGAAGACGACATCAAGACGATGCGCGGCAATCTCGGCATCGGCGTGATCAGCGACAACGAATCGCAGCCGTTGATTATCGGGTCCCATCTCGGCAAATACGCCATCGTCACCGTTGGCGCGGTCAAGAACGCCGAACAACTGACGAAAGAAGCCTACCGAAAACGGACCACGCACTTTTCCGAGATGAGCGGCGGCGGCATAAACACGACCGAACTCGTCGCCACCCTCGTCAACGAGGGAAGCACGTTCGAGGAAGGCATCCGCAACGCGCAGGCTCGTATCGAAGGCTCTTGTTCGCTGCTCATCCTGTGCGAGCATGGCATCTATGCGGCGCGCGACCGGCTCGGCCGGACGCCCGTTATCGTGGGACAGCGCCTCGATGGCGAGGCTTTTGCGGTCACCCTGGAAACGACCGCTTTCCCCAATCTCCGGTACGAAGTCGAGCGTTACCTTGGCCCCGGCGAGATCGTGCTGCTGACGCCGGACGGCCTGGAACAGAAAGCGCCGCCCGGCGAGTGCATGCAGGTCTGCGCGTTCCTCTGGGTCTATTACGGATTCCCCGCGTCCAGTTACGAGGGTATCAACGCGGAAGCGGTGCGCTACCGCTGCGGCGCGGCGCTCGCGCGAAAGGACGCGTCGTCTGTCGACATCGTGGCGGGCATTCCGGATTCGGGCACCGGCCACGCCATCGGCTATGCGAACGAGGCGCATATCCCTTACGCGCGGCCCTTCACGAAATACACGCCCACCTGGCCTCGCAGCTTCATGCCGCAGGTCCAGGAGATGCGCGAACTCGTGGCGCGCATGAAACTCATTCCCATCCGCGAGATCATCCAGGGGAGGCGGCTGCTTTTCTGCGAGGACTCCATCGTGCGCGGCACGCAACTGCGCGACACCATCCAGCGCCTGTACGATTACGGCGCACTCGAGGTGCACATGCGGCCGGCCTGCCCGCCGCTCGTATTTCCCTGCAAGTTTCTCGAGTTCTCGCGGTCGCGCACGGACCTCGACCTGGCGAGCCGCCGCGCCATCAAGGAACTGGAAGGCGACGACGAATCCCACTATGAAGAATATGCGGACCCGCATTCGGAACGGCACGCCGTGATGGTCGAGCGCATCGGCCAGCGGATTGGGCTCACGACGCTGAAATACCAGGAACTCAACGACCTGGTCGAGGCTATCGGCCTGCCAAAGAACAAGCTGTGCACCTATTGCTGGGACGGCTGCGAAAGCTGCGACGGGCGCCAGTTGTCGCTCTTGGACCACCCCTGCGTCAAGCCGGCCGAACCCGGCGCGAACTCCCCGCCCCGGAAACCCAAGCGGCGCAGCAAGACGCCAAGCACGATATCGAAGTAATCGCGCCGCCGCGCGCGGCCCTGGTCAGGCCGGCGCCGCGCGGGCCCGCCAGCGCGCGTCGCACAGCACGCCGAGCAGGCTCACCAGCGCAAACAGCGCATAGCACGCTGTCCCTGCGAGGTACACCGCGCCGATACCCAGATTGATCGCGATCAGGCTCGCGCCGACAGTCCCCACCACCGACCCGACGCCGTTCATGCCCCACGCCCAGCACACCATGTCCAGACGCAGGCGGGCGAGCAGCCGCATGCACGTCGGGAACAGCATCCCCATCGGTGTGGCGAGCGCGGCCAGGAACGCGAAGCTGAGAAGCAGGCGCGCGGCCAGCGGCGCGCCCATGGCGGCGTGCAGCACGGGCGGCGCGGCCACGTGGACCGCGATCTGCACGAGCATCGCGACACCGGCGCATACGCCGAGCCAGCGCCACAGCCGCATGTCCGCGAAACGGCGGGACAGATAGCTGCCCAGCCCCGTGAAGAACAGCATGACGCCCAAGGTCACGGCGAAAGTCAGCGTCGGGTTGCCCAAAAACAGGAACAACCGCTGCAAAAACCCGACCTCGATGAACATGTACGCCATGCCCAGCAAAAGGAACAGGACGAGAAACACCATCTGCTCGGGGCGGCCCCCGGCCAATTCCGACCGCCGGAACAACACCAGCGGTGAAATCATCAGCACGCCTACCAGCGCAAGCACGACAAAGAACGTATCGATCAGAAACGGCAGCCGGCTCAGACCCACCGGCACCTTCTCCGCCGTTGCCCGGGGATGCAGCAGCATCGAGAGGAAGTCTTGAGGCTTCGTCACGTAGAACAGGTAGGGCCGGTCGTCGCGCAGCGGCGAGATATCGTAATACGAAGACGCCTGGAACGCCTTGCGGCGCTCCGGGTTCAGCACTTGCGCCACCTGGTCCGTCCACGGATTGGACGGCCCGCCCGGCGGCCACGCCAGCGAGAAACCGAGTTCCGCGCACGCCGCCGCGGCCCGCGCCGTCATCTCCCGCGTAACCGCCGACTTCCCGAACATGAGGCAGACCCCCTCATCCACTTCCCCCGGCGGGTCCGGCGTCATCATGGCGACGATGTGCTTCTCCGGTTCGGAAATCCCGTGCAGCCGGAGCGCTTCAATGCAAGTGTTCAGGAATCGCGGCAGAAGATGCCCCTCTTCAAGGGCCGTGTAGATAATGCACGCGAATCCGCCGGGCTTGAGCCGGTCCAGGTACGCGCAGAACGCCTCGGTCGTGTACAAATGATTCTCGGACAATACGAAGATGCCTTCCGAATTGCCCAGCAGCGTGTCCGCCAGCGACGTATAGACCAAGTCGTACGTCTCCTGCGTCCGCTCCATGAACGTCCGTCCGTTTTCCACCGCTATCTCGACGTTCTCCATGCCGTAGACGTTGCCCGAATAGCCGCGGAACGCTTCGCGCATGACATCGTTTGCGGTAATCGGGTTCAATTCGACGGCCGTCACGTGTGAGGTCCCGTACGCTTTCGCCGTCAGAATGTCGCGCCCGCCGCCCGCGCCAATGACCAGGACACGCTCCGGGTCAAAGATGTGATAAGGCAACGAGGTGACATCGTATCTGAGGTGCTCCGCCTTCGAGAAATCGCCGTCAAACCGCGTGATCCACGCGGGCGCGTGGCCGTCCTGACGGATCACGAGGTATTCCGGATCGGGCCCCGTGTACGCCGGACTGATCCGCCAGCCGCGCCACTGAGGGTCCCGTTCCACCGTGATCCACGAGAAAAAATTCCAGCCGCTGAACAGGAATTCCCGGTGCCGCAGGTCGCCCTCCGGCGTGACCCGCACCAGACCCGACTGCATATTCACATAGCCGAACCAGAGCACGGCGGCCACGCCCGCTGCCGCCGCCCAGAACCGCCGGCCTCCCCACGCATGAACCGCCGCGAGCGCCAGCAACACCCCCGCCGTCGCGAACGGCATCCCGAACCCGCCCAGCACCGTAAACACCGCCACCGCGGACAGACACGCCGCGCCCGCGCCCGCCAAGTCGCCAAAATAGAGGCGCGGCGCTTCCTCCGGGCGCATCGCGAACAGCTTCGCCATAAGCATGCTGCCGCACGTAAACGGCAGGCTCGTCCCCACAAACAGTATACCGATCGAGAGCCAGAGCGGAATGGCCGCGGGACGCCCGGGCCGGCCCACGGGCACAACAGACAGAATGATCACGCCCAGCACCATCGCCCCGGCGGTCAGCAACGCAAGCCGGAACACCATGCGCCGCAGCGCCTCCGGCGAGCGGTCCGCTCCGCCGCCGCGGCTCAGGATTTGCGCGTACAACCCGCCCAGCCCATAGCCAAACAGCGCAACGCCAAGAACAAAGAAGCTGACATTGCGGATCACAATCGAGAACAGGCGCACGAGGTTGACCTCGTACCAGACCAGACCCACGCTCACGACCAGGATGGTGAGTCCCAGGCGCCATACCTCCCTTCTGGGGGCAGTATCGTCCGCCTTCAGATACGTCATGTTCGCTCCGTCCTTCCCGTTCATACCGCGAAAAGGAGCACCGCGCCGGACCGGGCCTGCCTCCGGCAGCGCCTCCCCCGCTCACACCGCATCCGCAATCGCGGACGCGCTAGTCCAACCGCTTCACCCGCAGATTACGGAACCAGATGGGCGCGCCCGCGTGCTTGCCCTGGAGTCCGATTTTGCCTTTCGTCGGCAGCGAACTCAGCGGCTTGCTCAACCACGACGGGATTTCCGTGCCGTCAGGATTCGTCTGCGCGGAGGTCCACAGGCTCATGTCCATCGACACGATATGCTCCCCGTTCAGCGCCACGTCGATGTGCTGCCCGATGCAGCGGATCGTCATCCGGTTCCACTCACCCGGCTGTTTCACGACGCTTTTCGAGGCCGGCAAATGCCCGAAGACCGCCCCGCACTGCCACGACCGCGGCGATTCCGCCCATTTCTTCGCGTGGTCGTCCGCAATCTGAATTTCGACCGCGTTTGGAATCCAATTCGAGACATCGCTGCAATAGACAATCACGCCGCTGTTGGTTTCGGGCGCGTTCCGGAATTCCAGGTCCAGGAGGAAATTCTCGTAGTCTTCCTGACTCCACAGCGCCTCGTCCTTGCTCGCCGTGAGTTCCCCGTTCTCGAAAGTCCAGACCCCGTCCGGCTTGACCGCATTCGACAGGTCCGGGGCGAACAACTCCTGCCATCCCGCCGTGTCCGGGTGTGTCAGCGGTTCCTGCGCAAGCTTCTCCAGGTCCCCCGCAAACCCCGTCCCGGCAATCACGCATGCCACGGTCCCGATCAGTGCCAGTTTTTTCATGGTCCGCGCCGCTCCTCTTGATTACCGCGCCGCTCCGGCGCAAGTTCCCGGCATAGTAGCACATGAGCGCCACCGCGGAAACCTGCGAGTTCCATTTCGGGAATGCCTCAAATTGGAATTCGCTCTCGCCCGTTGCTACCATGCCGCACGTGGGTTATCAATCCTTCAAGGCAACCAGAACACCGGAAAGGTCAGGGCATATGGACAACAGCACATTGACTCGACGCGCATTTCTCGCGGCAACCACGACTACCGCCGCGCTCAGCGTATCGGGGCAGACCCTCGCGCCCAACACGGCGCGGGTGATTCCCGGCCAGCTATCGCCTAACGAAAAACTCAATATCGCGGCCATCGGCGCGGGCGGCAAAGGCTTCTCCGACATCATGAGCTGCAAGATGCTCGGAGAAAACGTTGTGGCGCTGTGCGATGTCGACTGGGACCGCTGCGCCGAGGCGTTCTACCGGATCAAAGACGTCAAGCAATACAAAGACTACCGGAACATGCTCGAAGAGATGAAGGAGATCGACGCCGTCACCATCTCGACGCCGGACCACATGCACGCGCCGGCCGCCTACATGGCGATGAAGCTCGGCAAGCACGTCTATGTGCAGAAGCCGCTCACACACACCGTCGTCGAGGCGCGGCTCATGACGTTGACCGCGCGCGAAATGAAAGTCGCCACGCAGATGGGCAACCAGGGCCACTGCGGCGACGGCGTGCGCCGCCTCTGCGAGATGATCTGGAGCGGCTGCATCGGCCAGGTGAAGGAAGCGCACATCTGGACGCACCGGCCCGTATGGAAGAACCAAGGCATGGCCGAGCCGCTCCCGCCCATGGTCACGCCCGAAAACCTCGACTGGGACCGCTGGATCGGCTGCGCGCCTTGGCGGCCCTTTAACAAGGGCATCGCGCCGCACGACTGGCGCGCCTGGCTCGATTTCGGCGGCGGCTCGCTGGGCGACATGGCCTGCCACATCATGGACCCCGCCTACATGGTGCTCAAACTCGTTGAAGCAACCGACTACACCGTCGAGGTCGTCGAACAGCGCGGCCGCAACGACCAGACCTTCCCAATCATGTCCACCATCAAATACTCGTTCCCCGCGCGCGGCGATATGGCCCCCGTCGATGTTTACTGGTACGACGGGCACTGGCCGGACCCCGCCACGGGCGAGGAAGTCTACAACAGGCCCAAGCGCCCCGAGAGCATCCCGCCGGACCAGAAACTCGGCGACGACGACATGAACGGGTCCTTCTTCATCGGCGAGAAGGGCATCCTCACCGCGGGCGAATACGGCGGCGAACCGCGCCTCATGCCCATCGAGAACATGAACGACTATCAGTATCCGCCCGAGACCCTCGAACGGATCCCGAAGGAAAGCCCCTATTTCGACTGGATCCGCGCGTGCAAGGGCGGCCAGCCCTCGTGCTCGAATTTCGACTACGCCGGGCCATTCACCGAAATGGTCCAGTTCGGAAATCTCGTCGTGAAGTCCGGCCAAAAACTCCACTGGGACAACAAGAACGGCGTCGTCACCAACGTGCCGAACCCCGCAGAAATCGTCAGCAAGGAATACCGCCGCGGCTGGGAACTCCCCTGCTGAGCGACAGCGTCCGAAACACTTGCATCACGAAGGAGTAACAACCATGAAAAGCAAGCACGTGATTCTCGGCGTTCATGTCCAGAACCGCACGAAAGTAGTGCAAAAAGTGCAACAGGTCCTCAGCGAGTACGGCTGCAACATCAAGACGCGCCTCGGCCTGCACGAAGTGGACGAGCGCTCCTGCTCCACCGCCGGAGTCATCCTTCTCGAAATGTTCGGCAAAGACGCCGTCTGCAACGAGATGGCCGCAAGACTCAAGGCCTTGAACGGCGTCCAAGTCAAAAAGATGGTCTTCACTCACTAGCGCCGCGCGAAATCCAACACGCACTTCTTCCAGGCGCCTTGCGGGCCCGCGCCGCAAGGCGCCTGCTTGCGCGCCGGCAGGACACGGCCGGCCGCAAGCAAGGAGTGAACTGCCGCGGCGCAACTTGGTGCCTCTGGATGGTGAAAGCCAACAAGACGCCGGAGCGCCGCCTCGACGCCCAGAGTCTCCAATCCGACGGCTTTGAGGTAGATACCTTTCAACAGCGCCGTAAAATGGCGCGCGGGGAACGCGTGCGTCGCGATCTGGACCGGAAGCGGCATATTGGCGATGGCGTACACGAAGCCGGAGAGCAGGAACGACGGCAGAAACGCGAGAATCATGGCCAGTTGGCGCGCCCGCGAGAAACACCGCAGCCGCCGCGAACAGCAGCGGTATTGCCAGCAATTCCCTCTATCCAACGGTGCTCATTTTCTTCCCCTATTGTGAATACAAATTCACATCAGGGCCAGAAAAAACGGGGTCGCCACGGCGCCGTACCGTTTAATGATGATGGGCGGCGCCGGATTCAGCGGGCGCAGATTCAGTATGTTGGTGCTCCGCCTCGGCGTAACCGTGTTCGGTTTGCTCCGCCGATTGCCCATGGCCGTGTGCGCCGGTGCCGGAAAAGATCGCGTGGAGCGCCTCCACATAGTGGATGTAATCCACATAGGCGGCGACATACGCGCGGCCCGCCTCGACACTGTCGTCTTTGTGTTTCTTAGTTTCGGCCACGCGGTCGAAACGCTCATGCACGCTGGACGTCAGTCCCTCCACAAGCGCTTGTAGCAGGGCGTCGTCCGATTCGGACTCGAGCGCCTTTTCCGCAGCTTCGATACCCGGTTCGAGCGGGGTGTCGGCGGGCTTCAGTCCTGTGTACGGCGCGCCTTCGCCCGCGCGATGCACGCGCACGAGCGTCTCGAAGAAGTGCATGTCCACCAGTTCCTGGACCTCCGCGCCTTGCTGCCGCGCTTCGACCGTATGATCGAAGAGCGCGCGGATTTCCGGCTCGTCCTCCGGTTTAATCCACTTGAGCACCGGCGTCACGTCCTTGCTTTCGAGAGCGCCCTTCGCGTCCGTGATCACCGGGCCAGACAGCGTGTCGCAATGCGCGTACGCACCAGTCGCGGGGAAGAGCGCGGTCCCGCTCACCGCCAATGCCACCGTAATCAGAGCGCCAATCAAAGTCTTCGTGTTCATCTTGCTTCTCCTTCTTCGCGAGCGTTCGTCTCGGGCTCGCGTCTGGTCCGTCTTCTCGAAGAACTTCCCTGAACAGGCACCAGGCCTTCTCGGTCTGCCGCGTAACATCGAATCTGCCTTCGCTGACGTGCCACAGAATTACCGCCGGTTGAACCAAGCCGAGGAACATCACGGCCAAGTCGGCCGGCAATGTATCCGTGCGTGCCGCAGGGCGTCCCGTCCGGTCTTGCCGTACTGCCAGCCCCCACCGCCGCACATCAGGCGGCCCCGCTGTTAACCGGCGGCGGCTTCGAGGATGCTTACGCCGGCGGAGGTCGGAATCACGCGGTTCAGGCACAATCCCGCGGCGGAAAAGAGGCGCCGGTACTCGTCTTCGGTGCGTTCGCGCCCCGCGACGAGCAGCATCATGAGGTCGAGCCACTTGCCAAAGCTCGGTTCGTCCCCGGGCGGCAGCACGTTCTCAACCACCAGGATCCGGCCGGCCGGGCCCGCCGCTTCCCTGCACCGGGCGAGAATGGCAATCGCCTCGGGATCTTGCCAATCGTGAACGATGTGCCGCAGCACGTAGGCGTCCGCGCCCGGCGGAACCGACACGAAGAAGTCCCCCCCCACGACCCGAAGGCGGTGGGCAAAGCCATTGCCCGATATCACGGTCCGGGCGCGCTCCGCCACGGCCGGCAGGTCGAACAGGATGCCTTTGACCGCGGAATGCCGTTTCAGGATGCCGGTCAGGGCCAGGCCGTTGCCGCCGCCGATGTCGGCAACGGTGTCGAACGTGCTGAAATCATACGCGTCCAGCATGGGTTCCGTTTCGACGTCATGGATGCCGTTCATGGCGGCGTCGTAGACGCGATGGCGGTCCGGATGCTCTTCCAGGTACCGGAAGAAGGGCGCGCCAAACCGCTTCTCGAATCCCGGCTCGCCCGTCCGCACCGAGTGCAGCAGTTCGCCCCATGCCGCGTAGAACTCCGCGCCCATCATGACCGCAAAGGAGCGCTGCGAGCCCGGCACATCGCTGCGCAACAGCGCGCCCCGGGGCGTCAGCGCGAAACGCCCGTCCGCGTCCTGTGCGAAGACACCCACGGAAGCAAGCGCCCGGAGCAGACGATAGAGCGCGCCGCTGTGCGCGCCGGATGCCGCAGCCAGTTCCTCCGCCGTGCGCGGGCCGTCCACCAGCAGGTCCGCGATTCCCAGTTCCGCGGCTGTCCAGATCCCCTGCGTAATCCATGAGCCGCCGAATGCGTTCCGGTAGAATTCCAGGTGCGATTCCGCTTCATTCATGCGTGCCTCTCCTGCAATGTGCCGCCCCTTGCGTACAGCCTCGACAGGGCACCTCAAGGAAACCCGCCCGCCACACGGAATAATCCCGCGAGACACAGCTTTCTTTCTTTGCTAATAAGAATAGTTATCAGTCTTTATAATGAACCGCGTGGCTATGGATTATGAGCTCGTAACCCATTTCAGCCCCGACCCACCGTTGCATCCGCGCGGAAATGCCTCCATAATCCAATGTCCGGCGCATGAGGAACAGCGGATTTGTTCCCGTGGCAATCGCCGGTATTCCGACGGAGGACGACATCATGGTGACGCGCAGGGAGTTTCTTATCGCGGGCGGCGCCCTTCTGGCCGCGGGGTGCACGGGGAAGTCCGAAACGCCGCTCGACGCATCCACGACGGCGGAATCGGCCGCACAACTGCACATCAAGGACGCGGCGGCGTTCAAGATTCTTCAGTTTACCGACCTGCATTTCTTCTCCCCTCGCGAACGCCGGGTCGAGGCGGGGCAGATACCGACCCTCAAGATCATGGACACGCTGATAGAGCAGACCGGCCCCGACCTCGTCATGATTACCGGCGACGTCTGGCCGGGCAACCGCGGCGGCGATTTCGCATCCTTCATGATGCGGCGCGCCGTCCGGCGGCTGGGGCACATCGGCATGCCTTGGGCGTTCACCTGGGGCAATCACGACATGCTCGCCGATATGAACGCGGGGCATAAAACGCTCACCGGCGCGCCGGACTCCCTGTACCGCGGCGCGGCCACCGGGGGCAACTACACCATCGGCGTGATCGACGGCGCGGGCGAGCGCGCCGCCGAACTGCTCTGCCTGAACACGACGGATATCGGCATGGCGCAGGAACAGCGGGACTGGCTTGCCGCGCTGCCGCCAGCCGGTGTGCCCCGCCTCGCGTTTTTCCATATCCCGCTCAAGCAGTACGCCGACATCTGGGAGAACGGCGTCGCTGAGGGCATCATCGGCGAAGACCCCTGCGCCGAGGAAGAGGACGGCGCATCGCTCGCCTGTCTCAAGAATGCGGGCGTGCGCGCCTGCATCTGCGGCCATGACCACGTAAACGACTACGAGGGCGTCATCGATGGTGTGGAACTCGTCTATGGCCGCGCCACCGGCCTCGGCGGTTACGGCCGCGAATACGTGCCCAAAGGCGGCAAACTCATCACGCTGGACTGTACCCAGGGCACGTATACGATGCGCTCCGTCCTGCCCGACGGCACGTCCTGGACCCCCAAGCCCGGCGAACGCATCGACCACCGCCGCGCGCGGCAAGAAGCTTCTGCGTCAAGTTGAGCAGACGGCCTGCCAGCTTTGCACGCTCCGGCTGGCAGACCCACTTGTGACATTCGGCAAAATACCGTCCCTGATTCCTGCGGAACCGGCAGGCGTCCCCGCGGATATAAGCGTCTGAGAACATTAGCCTCGGCAGGTCACCGCAGAAAGCGGCAAGGAAGGGGATAGGTCATGGCAAACACGAGGACTTACTCGATTCGCAATATGGGGCGGGTCGATTTTCTTGTCCTTGCGTCCATTTTCATCGTTTTCGGGTTCACCGGCAGTGCGGAATCCACTCCGCCGGAGCCAGACGCGCCGCCACCGTTACGTACGTTCAAGGACTGGAACGCAGAGCCGTTCTTCGGAGAGGGATTCGCTAAGGCTTGGATGTTTGTCGAGGCTGTCAAACCTCTCGATTCAAGGTTTGACCTTATCATCGCGGCCGCGACGGAGACTTCAAGCAACTTCCACTATCATGGAATCTTCCTGGTAAAGCGAGGCGAATCTGTTCCCAGTCTCGTGTTGGATAATCGGATCATGGATGACTCCTATGCCCGCCCATATTTGCTTGAGGGAAGCGAGAGTCGAGTTGTGTTTTCATTCAGTTGTGACGGCCCAGAGGCACCAAAACAGCTCTTCGAATTTGTCTACTCGCTGGCGGAATCCAAGTTGATTACCGTCTATCCATCGGCAACCACGATTCACGGAATGGCACAGAAGGGACCTGAGATATTGATTCTCTCGGACGATGGGGTGTCGAAAAGGGTGCTTCGTGTACTGGATTCGTCCGGCTCCTTCATTGAAGTAGCGCACACGTTTACGGAAACTCCGTCTGATTGGACGGCAACGATGAGGCTAGGTCCGAATGGCCCCGAAGTGGGTAACGACAAAACGTCCTACATTCTGCGCAACAGTAAGTGGGAACTCGAAGAAAGTCCGTCCCAATCTTTGGACGAACAGGTGCTTAGGGAACGCCTTATGCACTGGGCAAGGGAATCTGGATTCTACTGGTCGGCACAGTCGGCACAGATGTGCGCGACGAGGCTCGATGAAGAGGTGTTTTTCTTGCTTGGTACTCGAGAAGACGGAGAAGGCGTGGGCATTGACAACTCCGGCATAGCGGTACTGAAACAGGAGGAGTTCACTTTTCTGCCAATGCCGCAGCCGACAGAGGATGCGTATTATACGTTCCGCCCGATGAAGCATGGTTCTGCTGAGGAAACCATTGGTAATTCCATAGGCCCCCGGCTTATGCTGAACGGGAAACTGCTGTTTGGAATATCCTTCTACGATGGCGAAGGATCAACCGGTTTGGGTGGCTGGGGTACATTTGATTACGCTACGCGTGAATTTGAACTGCACTTCCCTTCCGTGATGGCTTATTGGTCAGCGACTGCCGTCTTGGCGGATAGCGGGACCTTATGGTTTGGACTGGCCCATCATTCCGAGTGTTGTTACTCGACTGCAGGCGTCCTACATCTAGGGACGTCGAATGAACTATTGCACCACTACCCCCTTCCGGAGAAAGTCACCGGGCTTGCCCGGTGCGGCGAGGCCATTATCGCGACGGGCACGCACAGCGTTTTCAGGCTGGCCGACTGCAAGGTCACGCGCGCCGAATTCCGCCACCGGCCCGACGGTTCCCTGGAAATCGTTACCGGTCCTCTTCAGGTCCTGTCTCCGGCGTACTGAAGGTCCGCAACTGGCTTGAACTGCTCCAACCGCTCGATGGACGCCGAATACACGCCAAACCGCATGACACTTCAGAACCGGTAGAGCCGCACCGCAGGTTATCCGGGTCCCGTCACTTCGTACCCGCCTGTTTTCGCGATTCTTCCATCATGGCGACGAAGCGATTGAAGAGGTAGCGGCTGTCGTGGGGGCCGGGCGAGGCCTCGGGGTGGTATTGCACGCTGAACGCGGGCAGTTCCTTGTGCTCGAGGCCGGAGACGGTCCGGTCGTTGAGGTGGGTGTGCGTGATGCGCACCTTGGCGGGGTCGAGCGAGTCCGGGTCGACCGCGAACCCGTGGTTCTGCGAAGTGATCTCGACGCGGCCCGTGTCGTGGCACAGCACGGGCTGGTTCGCGCCGCGGTGGCCGAATTTGAGCTTGTACGTGTTGCCGCCGAGCGCGTGCGCGAGTATCTGGTGGCCGAGGCAGATGCCGAAGATGGGCACGCGCTTTTCGAGCAGCCGCTGCACGGTGGGGTAGATGTACGGCAGCGCGGCGGGGTCGCCGGGACCGTTCGACAGGAACACGCCGTCGGGCTGGACCGCCATGACCTCGTCCGGCGATGCCGTGGCGGGGAGCACGGTCACGTCGCAGCCGTGCTCGCGCAACACGCGCAGGATGTTCTGCTTGATCCCGTAGTCCATGGCCACGACGCGGAACCGGGGCCGGTCGGGGTCTTCCCAGTCGTACGCGTCGTCGACCGAGACTTCTTTCACGTAGTCGCTGCCGGCCATGTCGGGCACGGCGCGCGCTTTCGCCACCAAGCTGTCGTGGTTGAAGTCGGTCGTGCTGATGACGGCCTTCTTGTTGCCTTCGCTGCGCAGAATGGTCGTGACCTTGCGCGTGTCCACGCCCTCAATGGCGACGATGCCGTTCTCCAGCAGGTAGCCGGGCAGGCTCATCGTGGCGCGCCAGTTGCTCGGCTCCTTGCAGCACTCGCGCATGACGAATCCGGCCACGAACGGCCGGCGCGACTCGACGTCGGCGGGGTTGACCCCGTAATTCCCGATGTGCGGGCAGGTCATCGTCACGATCTGCCCCGCATAGGACGGGTCGGTGAGAATTTCCTGGTAGCCGGTCATGCTCGTGTTAAACACGAGTTCGCCGCCCGTCTCGCCTGGCGCGCCTGCGGCCAAGCCCTCGAAAACCGCCCCGTTTTCCAATACCAGAATCGCTTTCACACGCGTTCTCCAGTGCGTTCCTCCGCAAAATCCGGCGGATTCTAGCAGAAAGCCCGGCCCATTTTCAGGCCTGCGTCCCTATC
>JAGMZX010000145.1:0-11566 GCA_018005585.1 Candidatus Hydrogenedentota bacterium
GGGCGGGGGCGCCGCGGGGTGAGGCGACCAGCATCCCGCCAAGGCCAGGCACAAGCAGAGGCATCCTTTCAGCGAGAAGAGCGGGGTCAATGCTCTGGCATAGTGGCCGGCGCGGTGGCTGCGCATCCTTCAAGCCTCCTGAGCCTCGTCCCGCAACGGCGGGCCGTGGAAGTGTTCTTTAGTATCCTACGAGATGCGCTTTTTTGCAACCAGGGGGCAATCCCGGCGTTACGCGCCCGTCTCTTCCGCGAGGCGCAGCATTTCCTGGACGGCGTCACGGAGTTCTTCCAGGATGGGGTGGCCCCACCCGTCCCCGAGCGCGCCGGGCAGTTCACGGTAATACCACAGCGAGCCGTCGCGCTTGCCCGCAAAGCGTTCCCAAACCGCCGCGCCGGTCTTGCGCAGGTCGGCATTGATGGCCCGCGCGTTGTGCAGCTTGTCTGCCGCTGAAATGAGTTTCACTTCGGGCGGCGCCTCGCGCACATGGGCCAAGTAACGTTCCTTGCGTGGCCGCCACGCCGGTTTGGGCTCTTCCGCGGTGTCGCTGCACGCCCACACGTACTCCGCGACGCGGTCGCCGAATTCTTGCCGCACACGCTCGAGCGTGTCGCGCCCGCCCGCATCCTCGACCGCGTCGTGGAGCAATGCGGCGATGAACTGGTCCTCGTCGCCGCCGTGTTCGCCTACGAGCGCGGCCACGGCAAGCAGGTGCGTGATGTACGGGACGTTATTGCCCTTGCGCCGCTGTGACCGGTGCAGTTCAAACATGAGCTGGAGCGCCGCGCCGGCGCGGTCGGAGAATTCCATAAGTTACGGTTTTCCGCGTTTGTCGAGCAGCGCGATCAGGTCCGCCGGATGGTCCGTCTGGATGCCGTCCGTGCGCCATGACAACGCCTCTTCCCAGCAGGACGGGTAGCTTTCGTCCACGATGACGATTGCGCCCGCCGCATGGCACTTCTCGACGAAACTCTCTGAAAAGAAGCGCCACACGGACGCCACGACGCGCGGCTTGTATTGCTGCAGGATCATGGGCAGCAGCTGTTCCGGCCCGGGGTCCGGCATGGGCAGGCACTCCGGGCACAATTCCTGTAGCTGCTTCAGTTGCGCGCCGCCGATGTACCAGATCACGTGTTTTTCCATGCCATACTTACGGATAAGCGCGAGCGCCTGCGCGACGTCGGCGTGCTTCATGTCGAGATAGATGCCGATCTTCCCCTGGCACAACGCCAGAATCTCCTCGAACACCGGGATGCGCGCGCCCGCCCACTCCGGGCCGACCCGCGCGCCCAAGTCGAGCGCGCGCAGTTCGGCCAGCGTCATCTCGGCCACGCGCCCGGTCGCGCCCGCGGCATAATCCTCGACGGAATCATTGTGGATGCTGACCAGTTCGCCGTCCCGAGTCGTGCGCAGGTCGATTTCGACGAAGTCGGCGCCCAACTCAATGGCCCGCTGATACGCGGGCAAGGTATTCTCCGGGATGCCCTCGTGCGCGCCGCGATGCGCCACGACATAGACCCCGCCGTGCTTCGGCGGCGGCAACGGACTCTCGGGCGGCTGGGCGAGCGCCGAAACGGCGGACAGCACCAACACACAGCCGGTCATTGTGCTTCGTAAGGCATTCAAGAGGGCAACTCCTTGCGAAAACAGGGCTCGTTCGCAGGTCACGCCTGGCATTTCGGTGCTTATCTTAGACTCCGAACCGGAGTAATGCAAAGCGGTCCGTCGTGGTGCTCACTTCTCTCATCTGGCCGTCTCTGCCTGGGTTAGAAGTTATCCCCAGAATTGATTCATGCCTCTCTCAGGCACGACGCGTGTCTTTCCCCTGCAAAAGTCAGGCAGAGCCGGCCTGAATACACTCTCACGCGCGACCTCCTGCACGAGTGCCCGGTTAGCGAGGGCGTGAGCGCAGGTATCTCCGCTGCATAGCAGTACACGGTTGCGGAAGTGTCGCGAGATTTTCTCGGCACCGAAATCCGTATGACGGCGGCACGGCACGGGAATCAGCGTTGCCTCTTCCCAAAACGTCCGTTCGGGAGGCAACACCAGGACAGCGGCCTCGGAAGAACCAAGTGCGGGAAGTCCGGCCGTAATCACTAACGCGATCTTGTGCCGTCTGCCCGGCCCTGTGACATCACGTCTCCCCAAACTCCAGCAAGAGCCGGTTTCCCAAGCCGCACCGCCGGCGTCTACTCCGCGGGTGTATGCCGGCAGGCTCATGCCGGCATCTCGAAAACCGCGACGGATTGCGGTATTCTTCCTCTCCCAAACCAATCGGAGGGTGTAACATGGCCAGCGTATTCGGTATTGGCTTGTTTATTCTCGGGAATGCCGCAGGCGCTGCGGCCCCGGTGAGCGTGGGGAACCTCACGTGCGAGTATTTGATTAACCCGCTCGGCATCGATGCGGCGCAGCCGCGCCTGGCGTGGATGCTCGAGTCGGCATTGCGCGGACAGAAGCAGACGGCGTATCAGGCGCTCGTCGCATCGTCGCCGGAACTGCTGGCGCAGGACCAGGGCGACCTGTGGGACACGGGCAGAGTCGAATCGGATCAGTCGATTCAGGTGGTGTATGCGGGCAGGCCGCTCGGTTCGCATCAGGCGTGCTGGTGGAAGGTGCGCGTGTGGGACAAGGACGGCGCGGAATCGCCGTGGAGCGCGCCGGCCCGCTGGACCATGGGCATCCTGGACGAGGCGGAGTGGGGCGCGCAGTGGGTCGGCATCGAGAAGGAAGACGAGTCGAAGGTGGAGCCGGAGGCGCGACGGCTGGCGGCGCGTCATTTGCGCAGGGAATTCACGGTCGGGAAGCCGGTGGCGCGCGCAACAGCCTACATTTCGGGACTTGGGATTTCGGAATTGTACGTGAACGGGGCGAAGATCAGCGACCATGTGCTGTCGCCGGGCTGCACCGAATACAACAAGCGTGTTTTCTACGTGACGCACGACGTAACAGCGCAGCTGCGCGACGGCGCGAACGCGCTGGGCGTGTGGCTGGGCAACGGCCATTTCTGGGCGCAGCGCACGAAGGAGCCGACGACGATGCGCACGTTCGGCTTCCCAAAGCTGCTGCTGCACCTGCGCATCGAATACGCGGACAACACGGTCGAGCAGGTCGTGAGCGACACGTCATGGCGCGTAACGACCGATGGGCCGATCCGCGCAAACAACCAATACGATGGCGAGGAATATGACGCGCGCATGGAATTGGCGGGCTGGGCCGAGCCCGGTTTCGACGATTCCAGGTGGGACAGGGCCGAGGAGGTGTCCGCGCCGGGCGGTGTCGTCGTCGCGCAGATGATCGAGCCGAACCGGGTGGTCGAGACCATCAAGCCGGTGACTATGCGCAGTACGGAACCGGGCGTCTACATCTACGACATGGGCCAGAACATGGTGGGCTGGTGCCGCTTGAACGTTTCTGGCCCGCGCGGCGCGCAGGTGTCGCTGCGCCATGCCGAGACGATCAATCCGGACGGCACGTTGTACATGGCAAACATCCGCGGTGCAAAGGTGACCGACCTATACACCTTGAAGGGGGAAGGCGTCGAAACCTACGAGCCGCGCTTCGTGTATCACGGCTTCCGCTATGTCGAATTGACCGGCTTCCCCGGCGAACCTGCGCTCGATGCGCTGGAGGGCTGCGTGGTGCATGACGACATGCCGCGCGCGGGCGCGTTCACCTGTTCGAACGAGGTGCTCAACGACATCTACCACAACATTTACTGGGGCACACGCGGCAATTATCATTCGATGCCGACGGACTGCCCCCAGCGTGACGAACGCCAAGGCTGGCTCGGTGACCGCTCGGAGGAATCGCGCGGCGAAAGCTACCTCTTCGACATCTCGGCGCTCTACGCGAAATGGGTGTGCGACATGCACGACGCGCAGAACGAAAAGGGCAGCGTCTCGGACGTGTGCCCCGCGTACTGGCCGCTCTACAACGACAACGTGACCTGGCCGAGCAGCTTTATCATCATCCCGAACATGCTCTTTCAGATGTACGCCGACACGCGCGCGATTGAGGCGCGCTACGACGGCATGAAGAAGTGGATCGAGTGGATGAGCCACTACATCGACGCGGACGGGATTCTGCCGCGCGACAACTACGGCGACTGGTGCGTGCCGCCCGAGGAGCAGCACCTGATCCACTCAAATGACCCCGCGCGCAAAACGCCAGGCGAGTTCCTGGGCACGTCGTATTTCTATTGGGACCTGACGCTCATGGCCAAGTACGCGACGATGCTCGGCAAGACGGAGGACGCCGCACGGTTTACGGAGCAGGCCGAGGCCATTAAGGCCGCGTTCAACAAGAAGTTCTTCAATCCGGAGACGGCGCAGTACGCGAACGGGGCGCAAACCACCTGCGTGCTGCCGCTCGCGTTCGGACTTGTGCCCGAGGGCCATGAAGACAAGGTCTTCCAGCGGCTTGTTGACAAGATCGAGAATGAGACCAAAGGCCACATCGGCACCGGCCTCATCGGTGGCCAATGGCTTAGCCGCGTGCTGTCTGACCACGGGCGGCCGGATCTCGTCTACACCATGGCCACGCAGACGGACTACCCGAGTTGGGGCTACATGGTCAGCAAGGGCGCGACGACCATTTGGGAACTGTGGAACGGCGACACGGCGGATCCGGCGATGAACTCGCACAACCACGTCATGCTCGTCGGCGACCTCAACATCTGGTTCCACGAATACCTCGCGGGCATCCGGCCCGACCAACCAGGCTTCAAGCATTTGAGCATGAAGCCGGTGCCGGCCGGCGACCTGACGCACGTGCAGGCGTCGCGTCTCACGCCGTACGGCACGGTCTTCAGCGAATGGAACGTGGAAGGCGAGGCGTTCTCGTGGAAGTTCACGGTGCCGGAGAACACGTCCGCGACGGTCCATGTGCCTGCGAAAGATGCCGGGGCGGTCACCGAGGGCGGCAAGCCCGCTTCCGAGGCCGAGGGCGTGCAGTTCCTGCGTATGAATGATAATTCCGCGGTCTATGAAGTGCAGGCCGGGCGCTATGAGTTTGTTTCTCCCGCGTTTGTGCGTCCGGGCGGCAAACCGTAAATCGTGGAGGCCGGCGGATGGACCGAAGGCGCTTCCTGCAGAGCATGTCCGCGTTCGGCGCGGCGGTGGGATTGCAGCAGCTTGCCGCCGCGCAAGACGGCGCCGGACCGGTCCGCACCGCGCCCGCGCCCGCGCCCCTGTTTGTAGACCCCGTGTACGACGGCGCGGCCGACCCCGCCATCATCTGGAACGCGGAACGGAAGGAGTGGTGGATCTTCTACACGCAACGGCGCGCGAATCAGCAAGACGAGCCCGGCGTGCGCTGGTGCCACGGCACGGACATCGGCATTGCGGTCTCGTCCGGCGATGGGTTCCCCTGGAGATACAAGGGCATCGCGGAAGGACTCGACTTCGAGGACGGCCGCAACACGTTCTGGGCGCCCGAAGTCATCCGGCACGAAGACGCGTATCACATGTACGTGAGCTACATCCGCGGTCTGCACGACGACTGGTCCGGCGACCGGCATATCGTCCACTACACGAGCGGCGACCTGTTGCACTGGCGGCGAGAGAGCACGCTGGCGCTGTCCAGCGCGCGCGTAATCGACCCGTGCGTCTACCGGCTGCCCGACGGCCGCTGGCGCATGTGGTACAAGGACGAAGCGGCGGGTTCGCACATCTACAGCGCCGGAAGCACAGACCTTTTCGTCTGGCGAGATACTGGCCCGGTCATTGCGGACCGTGGCGGAGAAGCGCCGAACGTGTTTCAATTGGGCGGCGCATACTGGATGCTCACCGACAGCGGCGGGCTAAACCTGTACCGGAGCGAGGACCTCAATCGGTGGACGTACGTCGGCCCGTTCCTGCAGGCGCCGGGCGCGCGGCCCTGCGACGGTGCCGTGGCGCAGCATCCCGACGCGCTCGAACAGGGCGATCACGCATACCTCGTTTATTTCGTGCACCCCTTCGGCGCACGGCATACCGAGCCGGGCAAGCATCGGTCCGTGCTGCAAATCGCGCGGCTCTGCGTGGCGGACGGCCAACTGATAGCGGAGCGAGACGAGCCGTTCCGCCTGGAATTGATTCCGCCTGCGTGAGGGACCGAAACGTGCGGCGGGGATTTCAAAATGACTTCGCGGAGCGCTATGATTACGCGAAACCGGAGAGGGTGCCGACATGATGCCACTGCGTGTGCTAGTCCCTGCGTTGTTGATGATTGCGATGCTGCACGGCTGCGGCGGCGAATCCGCCGCGCCCGCCGCGAAGCCCGGACAGCGAACTTTCGGCGTCGTGTTTCAGACGATGAATAATCCGTTCTTCGTCGAGTTGAACCGCGGCCTGCAGGAAGTCATCGAGGCGCACGGCGACCGGCTCGTGACGCTGGATTCGCGTTTTGACAGCCTCAAACAGAAGAACGATATTTCCGACCTTATTCTGCGAGGCGCTTCCGCAATCTTCATCAATCCGGTGAATTGGGAGGGCATCACCGGCAGCCTGATCCAGGCGCGAGACAAGAATGTGCCGTGCATCGTGGTCGATGCCCCCGTAAAGGATGAGAACCTCGTGCTGTGTCAGGTGGCCTCGGACAACGTGGAGGCGGGCCGGCTGGCCGCGCGAGCCTTGGCCCAGACGCGCCGCCCGGCGAAGGTCGTTGTGTTGCACCAGTCCGTGAACAAGGCATGCATTGATCGTGTCGCGGGTTTTATGGAAGAACTGGCCAAGTACCCGGACATGCAGGTGCTGGAGACACAGGAGGGCAAAGGCACGACGGAGGGCGCGCGCCCGGTCATGCGCGATCTGCTCGGCCGCTTTCCGGAGCTTGACGCGGTTTTTGCGATAAACGACCCGAGCGCGCTTGGCGTGATCTCGGCGCTGGAGTCGGCGGGCCGGCTGCAGGACGTCACGGTTGTGACCGTCGACGGGTCGCCGGAGGCGGTCGCGGCGATCAAGGCGGGCAAACTACTGTCGAGTTCGGCGCAGTTTCCCTATGAGATGGGGAAAGTCGCTGCGGAGAAGGTTTACGAGCATCTTGCGGGCAACCCCATCGAGAAGGACGTGAAGATCCGCGTTGAACTGGTGACCCGCGAGAACGCCGATGCGTATCTCCAGTCGTTTCAGGGGGCGCAGTGAAGTCGTTCAAGCGGATGGCGCCGCTGCTGGGCGGCATGATTGGACTGCTGGCCCTCTTCCGGCTGTGGGTGCCCGGGTTCCTCGCCAAAGACAACATGCTGGACCTCGCGCAGCAGATCTCCGTCAATGCGATCATCGCGTTCGGCATGACACTGACGATTCTCATCGGCGGTATCGACCTGTCCGTCGGCGCACTGCTCGCGCTCGTGGGCACGACGGCCGTCTATGTTATCTCGCAGGCCGCGCCGGAGGCGCAGAACATCGGCGTGCTGGCGTTGGCGCTCGGCGCGGGCAGCGGTGTCGCGGCGCTGTGCGGTCTGTTGAACGGCTGGTGTGCGGCGCGCACGCCGATACCGCCGTTCATTATTACGCTGGCCACGATGCTCATGGCGCGCGGTACTGCGCTGCGCTTCAACGAAGGCCGCCCCATGCACGTGCCCGAGACGCAAACGATGTTCCTGGCGCTGGGCAACAGCCGCATCTATCTGTCCGGGGAGGTGCAGATACCCGCGCCCGTCCTGGTTATGCTTGCGGCGTTCGCATTCACGGGGATTCTGTTGCACAAGACGCGCTATGGCCGCCACCTCTTCGCTATCGGCGGAAACCGGGAAGCGGCCCGGCTGAGCGGGCTGCCGTTGTTCGCCTGCGAAGTGAGCGTGTATCTCATCTGTTCCGTGCTCGCGGGCATCGCGGGGTTGATCCACGCGTCGCAACTCTACTCGGCCGAACCTTCGGCCGGCACGGGCTTTGAACTGAACGCGATTGCGGCGGTAGTCGTCGGCGGCACCAGTTTCACCGGCGGCATTGGGAGCATGCACGGCACGCTGATCGGCGCGATCATCATTGGCATCCTCGACAAGGGGCTGAATCAGGCGGGAGTGCATTTCTCGCTGCAGTACGTCATGAAGGGACTCGTCATCCTCGGCGCCGTGTACATGGACGTGCGGCGCAGGCGGCGCGCCTGACCCGAGAGCCGTTTTCAGCGGCCCATTGGCACCGGATTTACTGGCGGCTGGTCCATGGGTACCTGCCACTCCTGACCCCTGGGCACCGGATCGAAATTCTCCGCCGGAATCCAGTTCTTCTCGTCAAGGTAGAGGTTCGGGTCATTCCAGAACAGGCCCTGGATGATGTCCTGAGCGTAAATGGGGCTGGTCATGGCCAGCACTTCGAGCGGTCCGAACCCCGTCTTCGGGTCCGCGGGCTGCACGACGCGAACCCGGTAACAGCAGGCCGCCTTGGGCCGTTGCGGAAAACGAAACACGAAATTGTCGCCTTCGATGATTTTGCTGATGAAGGTGCGCCCGTTCTCGAGGACCTGCAGTTTCTTGCCTGCCGCGCCCGTGACGCTTACCCCGAAAACGGTGTCCAGCCCAAGCGGAATCGTGCCCCCGATGCTCACGTCGACCTTGTTGTCCGCCATGACGTCGGCATTAAAGACAATGCGGGGACCGTCCGGTCCCGAAGACACATAGGTGCGCCCGAGGCGCAACCCTTCGAGAATACCCTCGAGAGACTTGTCGCGCGCGTACACGTACGTGATCGGCCGCCCCATGGGAACCTTCGGGCTGGCCGTGCCGCTGCCGGCGATGGCGGAGGCTTTCAGCCCGCGCACCAGTTCGTAATCCCAGAACTGGCATGCCTGCGCATTGGCGCCGTGCGAGGTGATCGCGGCGGCGGCAGCAATGGAATAGATGAGTTCCCGCTCTTCATCGCGGATCTTGAGCGCATCGCGGAGATTGTCGAGCGTCATCGGCGGCACCTCGCGCCATGCGCGCGACCACACCTCGATGGCATTGACGAAGCTGAGGTTCCACTGCCACGGCGCGGTGGGGAAACAAGGCCGGGCCACCGCGAATATACCGCCTTGCGCCTGCACGCGCAGGCAGTCTGCCTGGGCCGTGTCCTGGTCGCTCGGCGGGTCGGGTTCCGTGCGCGGGCCGTAAATCAATGCAAAGCCCATGGATTCGTCGCCCCATTCCATTGCTGGAATGAGCACGGTCTTGTCAGAACTGAAAGCCGGGTCGTGCGCCGCCTGAATCGTGTTACGGTCCGTGATCGCCAGAAAATCAAGACCGGACGACTCCGCGCGGCGCACCAGTTCGGCCACGGTCTCCGACCCTTCGGAGTAGGTGGAGTAACAGTGGAGTTCTCCTTTGTACCAGCCGGGCTGGTCCGAAAGCACCCGGTTGACGCGTGGGACCGCCGCGCGGCCCGGGATGCTGCCGGCGTCCGCCGGATTCGTGCCGCATTCCTCCTCGACCCGGTCCAGGGCCAGGTCGCCGTCGAAGTCGAACGAACGCAGCGGGCGCGTGCCCGCCGCGCCTTCCAGCACGCGCACCTCCAACACCGCGGGCGGCCCGGATTCCGGCACGACGAGGTCTCGCACGGCGACGAGAATGGGGGAACCCGCATCGAAGACATGGACATAAGCCCGGTAATTGCCCACCGGCGCGGCCATATCCTGTCTGCGCTCGGGCACGGGCAGAATGGTCGGTGGAAAACCATCGAGATTAACGAGGTCCACGCGCGCCGCGAGCGGTTTTTCGAGCACGTCGGCCACATCGACCGTCAAGACGCCCTTTGGCCGGTTATCCGGCCGCGGTGCTGGTTCTCGTGCCTCTCTGGCGCCCGGGCCGGCCCCGGACGTCTTCGTGGGGGTATCCGACGTCCCTGCGGGCGTCTGGTCGCTAACGCAGCCGCATGTCAGCGACAGGAGCATGAGAAAAACTGCAAGATGCTTCATCTGCGACATTGCCATTTTTACCCCGCTGACTCTACTCAATAGATGGACAGCTCTTGCTTCGCTCCTGGAAGTGGGCAGAATACGAAAACTATAGAAGCTGTGTATGGGCTTGATTTCCATTTCCAAGAGGCGCTAAACTGACATCTAGTGCGTGTGCTTGACGAGAGGGAGTATAGCAGAAGTTGTCTCGGGCAAGACACGCCAGACACGCGAAACGGGGCAACAAAAGAAAGGTGAGTGGACCATGAGAATGAGAGGGTTGCGCAAAGACACACGAGAAGTGCTGAACATGTTGTCGAGCATCGACATCAACAGCAGTGTGGCGGTGTACGTGCAGATCGAGAATCACGTTCAATTCGCCATCGCCTCGGGCCGGCTGAAAGCTACCGACCAGTTGCCGAGTGTGCGGGAACTGTCGGAACAGCTTGATGTCAATCCGAACACGGTTGCCAAGGCGTATCGCGACCTGGAAGTCATGGGGTTGTTGTACACCCGCCGTGGCATGGGCGTGTTCATCAACAAGGGCATCGAGACCAAGTGCCGCGAGGACTGCCGCAAGCGGTTGATCGGCCGCATGTTTGAAGTCGTGGCCGAAGCCAAGGCTGCCGGTATGACCTCGGACGAGGTCAACGAGATCGTCGCGAAGAGTCTCTCCGTCGCGGGCACGCCGTACGGGCCCACGCCCGCCAGTCTGCTCACGCTGACGAGGCCGAAGAAGAAGGCCGGCAAGTAATTCTCGACAGCTTTTCTGACGCACGGTTCACCGTGTAACCGCGTTTTTGGGAGGTGCGGGCCGCAAACCGCGTGCGGCCCGCCGCGGTTGAGCGGTCTTGGGCATTGTTGCTGTAGTGTTCGGTACGCGCGTTTTTCCGGAAAGCAGGTGCTCCAAGACCAAAGGGGAGCGTATTACTTCACGGATGCGTTCGGCCGGGGCGTGGCGGGATGCGTTTCTTGACGCGGGCGTGAAGGTTTCTCAAGGGGTCAAAACTGTCAGGAAAACTCTTGACATTTTTTTGCCTGTCGCGTACACTTAAGCCAGAAAACTCTGAAACCTTGGGCGCATACGTAAAGAGTTTGCCGGGGCGTCTTGCCTCGTTGCTCTGCGTCCGAGGGGGCGGGGTTCCTGATTCGAAGGCCGGTGGCTCGCGAGGTCATGAGGTTCCTCGCCTTGGCTGAAGAACCGGGAGTACGGCAGAAGGGCGCATTCGCGAAGCGTAGAGACGAGATGGCTACGGGAAGTGAAATCAGAAGCGCCGGACGGACCGATGCGGAGGCGAAGGAAGGCGGCGGGCGCGTCAGTCACGGGGCAAAGGTCAAACGCGGTCAACTGACGGCGGTCCAGCAGGGCCGTTACGGCACAGGTCCCGCGCCTTACGGATACCGCCGGGGTAGCCCGGGCCAGAAACCATTGCTGGTGGATGACCGCGAGGCGGAAGTGGTGCGCATGATCTTCCGCGAATACCTGAACACCCGCAGCACCGGCAAGGTCGTCGATTTTCTGCATTCGAGGAATATTTTCACACGCAAGGGAAATAGATGGTCGCGTCAGGCGATCGCCATCATCTTGTCCAACCGGACTTACCGCGGCCGTGTCAGTTACGGGGACGTCGAAACCGAAGGATTGCACGACCCCATTATCGAGCCGGCGCTTTTCTACAAGGCGAACGCCCTCAAGGAACGCAAGCGGCGCCAGAAAAAA
>JAGMZX010000145.1:11666-14722 GCA_018005585.1 Candidatus Hydrogenedentota bacterium
CCGGACTTACCGCGGCCGTGTCAGTTACGGGGACGTCGAAACCGAAGGATTGCACGACCCCATTATCGAGCCGGCGCTTTTCTACAAGGCGAACGCCCTCAAGGAACGCAAGCGGCGCCAGAAAAAAACCGGGCGCGACGCTTGAGCATGAGGCCGTCTCGGCGCGCGGGCGGAAGGGACGCCCGCACAGGCGGCGGTCCTTTCTTGCGGATACCCATCATAAGGAGCGCATGCGACCATGCTTGACCTTGCGCAGGCCACCCTTGCACTCGGCGCGCGGGCGGAAGGGACGCCCGCACAGGCGGCGGTCCTTTCTTGCGGATACCCATCATAAGGAGCGCATGCGACCATGCTTGACCTTGCGCAGGCCACCCTTGCAGTCGTTGATTTTCAGAACAAGTTGATGCCCGGCGGCCCGGAGAACGTGCGCCCCTTTCTCGACAACGCCGTAAAACTGATTGCGTGCGCGCGCTGCCTTGATATCCCCATCCTTGTCACTGAGCAGAATCCCGATCGGCTCGGCAGGACTAATGACGTGATCGCCGAAGCCCTCGGAGATATCCCCCGGTTCGGCAAATTGGAGTTCAGTTGCGCGAGCCATGAAGGGTTTCGCGCCGCGCTCCGCGCGACTGGGCGGCGACAGGTGCTGGTGACCGGCATGGAAACGCACATCTGCGTGATGCAGACGGCCTTGGGCCTCAAGGAACGCGGCTACGAATCCTTCGTTGTGCGCGACGCGGTCTTGTCCATGCGCGACGAGGAACGCCAGGCTGGGTTGCAGCGCCTGGTCCAGGAAGGCGTGAAGCTGGTCACGGCGCAAATGGCGATATTCGAGTTGTTGCGCGCCGCAGGTACCCCCGAATTCAAGCGCATGCTGCCCCTGCTGAAGGCGCGGGACTAGCCGTCCAGCCGTTCCGGCGGCGCGACCTGCGTCACAGCCTCGGGGCTGTCCACCGGAATGTCCCCGGCCGTGTGGTCGTAATCCTCGTCCTGTTCCGGCGAATACGCGCCATATTCCGCCCGTGAAGTGCCGGCTGAGTCGGCAGCGGAAACCGGTTCCGGCCGCGCTACGGTTTCCCCGTCCGCCTGCGGGGTAGCATCAGCGGCCGCGGCCGTGGAAACGGTCGTAGCCGCGGACGCGGCGCCGGTGGTGGAAGTCTCCTTCCGTGGCGAGGCCGTTGAAGTGGCGGCCGGGCGCGCGTAGCCGGGCGGCTCGGGCCGTGTGAGAGACCGCATTTCCCGCTCGACCGGCTTCAGCTCGTCCGCAAGCTCTTTCTTCACCTCGTCCATGTAACCACGCAGGTCGCGGATGGTGCGCACGACCACCTTGGCAAACTCCGGGAATTTCTCCGGGCCGATGACAACGAGGGCAATCCCCGCAACCAGGACCATTTCGCCGAAACCGATGCCCATCATGGCGCGATACGCTCCTTAATCCTGAGACCCGGCTGTGCGGCGCCGTATCATGATCCGGGACAAGAGGATGCTAATCTCATACAGGAACAACAAAGGGATGAGCATAATCGTCATCGAGAACGGGTCGGGTGGTGTGAGCGCCGCGGAAGCGCACGCCAGCCCCACAATGGCAAACCGGCGATACTTGCTCAGCGTGTCCGGCGACAACAGACCCATATAAACCAGGATCAACACGACCATGGGGAACTGGAAAGCGACGCAGAAACCGAGTATCGCCATGATGATAAGCGATATGTTTTCATCCATCCGTAGCTGCACGTTCGCCCACTCCGGCGTGTACTGAAGGAGATAAGGCAGCACCATGGGGAAAACGCCAAAATATGCGACTGCCGCGCCGACCGTGGCAAGCGAGCCACATCCGATGATCAGATACTTGACCATCCGTTTCTCATTCGGTTTCAGGCCCGGAAAGATAAACGCGCAGGCCTGGTAAATGATATACGGCAGCGCAAGCACAATGGCCGCATACACAGCCACCTTGAACTTGACAATAAGCCCCTCCAACGCGCCCAGCGTGGTCCAGGAGACTCCGGCGCCTTTCGACGCCTGCTCGGGAGAGGCCGCGGTTTCGCCCCCGTTGCCCGCGGGTGCAGGGGCCCCGGCAGGGTCCGTGGGCTGCGCCGCCGCGGTGTTTGTCAGAATGAGCGGCTTGGCGAGGAAATACAGGATGGTGTCCGAAAAGAACGCGCAGAACACGAACGTCACCGCTACCGACAGCACGGACCTGATCAGCCGCGTGCGCAGCTCGCCCAAGTGTTCGGTAAACGTCATCCGAGCTTCGCCATTTGCGCTTTCTTCTTCCGACAAGACCGTCGACCCTCATGTCCGCGCGGGCTTCGGGCGATTGGAGGAAACCGGCTGGCGCCCGCGCCATGTTCCTGCCGAACCGGAATCGTACCGGTTGGACGCTGGCCGGTGCAAGAAACCGGGAACTTCGCGTAATCGGGAACCCCGGCGTCCCAGGGGACGAAGGCCCCGGTACGGCTGACGCCGGGCGGGACGTCTTCGAAAGTGGTTTCGGTGGCATCCCCTTTTGCCGGACGCCGGCTCCTGTGGCATAATAACCACATAAAGACCCTTTCGTTGGCCATGCCTTTCCCACGCGCGGGGGCGACATGGTTTCGACGGGGGTGTTGAAACACAGGCTGCGTGCCGAGGTTGACCGGTTGGCCTCGTTAAAAGCCGGTCACAACACAATTGCCAACGAACCATTGGCACTTGCCGCCTAACAAAGGCGACACGTCTTACCCGTGACGGTCCGCTAGCGGGATAAGGCGCCGACAGCGGGCCTCGAACCGCGGGGGCGGCGCAGCCCCCGGAGAGAGTACGCCCTGCGCCTAGCGAAGCCGGAAAGCTGGTCTGACGCGGTCCGGCCGGGCGAATCCTAAAAGAAAGACTACGCACGTAGACGCCTGCGCGGACGCACCTTCGGACGCGGGTTCGATTCCCGCCGCCTCCACCATAGTAAACTAGTACGTCCTCTCAAAAGCCAGGCGGGCTGGGCTGAAAGCGGCATTGTTGCACGTCCCATCGAGACATCGTTTTCTCGACGGGAGCAAGACGGGAGCATTCCGGGCGAC
>JAGMZX010000146.1:0-3218 GCA_018005585.1 Candidatus Hydrogenedentota bacterium
GCGAAATAGGCCTGAAACGCGTCCTCGAAAACGGCGCGGCTGCCAAGAATCCCGTATACGAGATTGCGGACCAGCGTCTCTTCGCCTACCAGACGCTCATCGAGCGCGGAGTAGCCGGCACGGGCCGCACAGCGGCCCGTCCGCGCGGCTTCGCGCACCGCGGGCCATACCTCCGGCGCGCTGGCGAGCGCGGCAGTCCATAGGTCAGCGTTTCCAAGTTCGAAACCGTAATCAGGCTCCTGGTCTAGAAACGCGCCTTGCCGCCGGAATGCGGCGGCAAGCGACTCTACTTCTTCGCGCTGGTCCGCAGGCTCAACGGTCGCGAAACGCGCGCCTGTAACGACATAGACCTTTCCCGTTTCGACGGGTGGAATCACCGTTACAGACGTCGAAAACGCGACGTTCTCTTCCGGCGTGGCGAGCGTGACCTTTACGGAAACGGTCTCGCCGGGTTTCACGCCGCCAATCGGGATGTCAAGGCGCAGTTGCTGTTCCGTGTCGGGTGGGAAGGGCTGTGCAGTCGCGGCGGCGGTCGTGCCGGAAGCGCCAGTCTCCACTGTAACACGTATGGTCGGAGACGGCAGGCCCGTGGGGTTGAACAAGGTCAGCACCACATCCTGCCTGATTCCCGCGGCGCTGCCCGTGAATGTTCCCGGCGAAATCAGGCGCGGCACGAACACGATATTGCCGATCCGTTCCAGGGGGAGCAGTTGCAGCGCAATCTCAAAGCCGCTCTTGCCTTGCAGCAGAGTCCGGTTCCGCAATACCTCCGTGCGCAGGTATTGCACGCCTGTCCCCGCCGCTTCCGCGAGGGTCTCGTAAGCTGCGCCAGGCGCCTCAATAACCAGCAGGTTCATGCCCGCGCGGAACGTGGCCACGAACCGGTCCACGCCGAGCACGGACAACGGCGCGGCCCTGACATCGCGCAGGCGGACCCCGTTCAGCCACACGCGCGCGCCCAACGGGGTGTGCAGATTCACGTAGACGTTCCGCTCCTGCTCGCTTTCGGCGTAGAACGCCGCATATGACACGCCTTCCGCCGCTTCGGTGAAGAACGGGCCCAAATCCAGCGATGCGTCTGCTGTTCCTGCGCGCTGCCAGACCGCATTGCCGGTATCCGTGTGTACTTCAAGCAGATGCTGCGGGCGCGTCCTGTTGATTCCGCCGAGCGGCGCCATGAAATCGCGCGTGCCCAGCGCGGGCGCGTCCCGCCGCAGCGCACCGGCGACGCCGCCCTCGACATCGCACGGAAACGGCCCGCAGACAAGCCAGTGGGCCACGTATCCCCGGTCGAGGAGGGTCCCAAGCGGTTCCTGCGCCGCGGCGTGCGGCAGGAGCAGCGCGAAGGACAGCGCTAGACATAGCGCCGGAAACAAGACCGGTCTCCTGACGGATGCGAGCTTGGACATGCTGATCATTCCCGTTTTCCGAGGCATTCTTGCGAGACCCGGCGGGGAAGTCAAGGAGAATCCTGCACGGGCGGCGAAATGGGCAGACAGCGGCCCGGCAGAAGACACCCGACGGCCTTGATGACGACGTCAAAGCCTGCTGGCGTCACATTATCCAACCACATTTCCGTGCCCGGACCGCGCCAATGCCCGTCCTCCGCATAGGGTTCCGGCAGGACCTCGGCAGGCGGGACGCCCTCGATACGCACCACGCCGATACGCGCCTCCCACGCGGTCACGCTGATGGATACCTTCCCGCGGACGGGGTAATGCAGCGGCAAAAGGGCCATATGGTGCACGCTGCGGCTGAATGGGGTGTCGTGCGCGATGGCATCGGACAAGTTCATCGGCGCGCCGCGCAGGCACCGGTAGTCGGGCAGCACACCGAGCATTTGTTCCGGATGCTCCGCCGCGAACGCATAAGCCTGCTGCTGGAAACGGGCCGTCTCGCGCGCCGCACGCCGCCACGACACGAGGGACGTGACCTGCAGGAGAAACAGCAGTACGCAGATTGCCGTGGTAAGGAGCACCACCGGACGCGGCCACCGGGGATGCAGCATAATGCGGCGGCACAGGGCGGCAACTCCGATGCTGAAGAAGCCCAACGGCACGATAAGCGCGCCACCGCCGGTCATGTGGACAGGGTCAATGTCAAGGCCGCCCCGCAACAGACGCACGGCGAACAGAGACGCGGCCGCGAACGTGAATACGGGCGCCCGCACGCGCCGGTCAAGATACACCAGGAAAACGATGGCCAAGACAAGCGCGCCGTACGCCAGCGCCGGGGATGCGTGGAACTGCGACGCCGTCTCCGGCAGCAGTCCGATGGGATAAGGGAGCAACCCCAGCGGCGCGAACATGCGGAGCGGGTCCAGCGCATTCCACATATCAGGGCTCCAATACAAGCCGCATGCAACGAGGGTAAGGGCGGTCAGCATCGCCGCACGCAGCCGGGAGCTGCGCCGCCGTTCGACGACCATCCGTTCGTGGAGGACAAGCGGCAGCGCCAGGCACACGTTCTCGCGGAAAAGCAGTACAGCGCCAACAAGGAGTGTCCACGCGACCACGCCCGAACGCGCAGTCCTCACCTGCCCATGCCGGACGAAACACGCGACGGCCGTCAGCCCGAGAAACGCGGGCAACAAGTCGGCTGCGCCCGTGAGATGCAGTGTGGCCTCGCTCTTGACCGGGTTCGCCATCAACAGCACCGCGGCAAGCGAGGCCAGCCAGACTGGTCCGCCGACGAGCCGCAGCGTCAGGAAGAACACCGCCGCCATGCATCCGAACAGCAACGCGAGATTCACGACGTGGTACAGCGGGGCTATATCACCGAAGAACAAGACCTCGGCGGACACGAAGCTTCGCAGGGGCCACGCCAGTTGCGCCGGGTTCTCCAGCAACGCGAAATCCCGCCCCAACGGGCGTACCCCGACGCCCCAAGCATGCACCAGCGCCAGATAGAAGAAATCCGCAATCAAGAAATATCGCACCAGGTGGCGCGGCCGTTCCGTGCGCAGGATATGGGTCGTTTCGCCGCTGAGCATCGTGTATTTTAGGCGTATTGCCCAAGAATCTCCCAATTGGTTGTCGAATGGCGCGGAAGCCGCCCGCTGCAATACCGTTTCCCGGAAGAGACCACGTCCTCTGGAAGACGCGAGACACCGCGGTTTCCCGGTCTCCCCCTTTACGGAGCGCAGAGGGATATGGCTCCTTTTTCGACTGCTCTCCCTTCTGTCTTGCCTGCAGACCGCGAACGCGGACCGGCTACCC
>JAGMZX010000146.1:3318-14699 GCA_018005585.1 Candidatus Hydrogenedentota bacterium
TCTGGAAGACGCGAGACACCGCGGTTTCCCGGTCTCCCCCTTTACGGAGCGCAGAGGGATATGGCTCCTTTTTCGACTGCTCTCCCTTCTGTCTTGCCTGCAGACCGCGAACGCGGACCGGCTACCCACGCCGTACATACCCGAGTGTAACCGTGCGCGCGCATAGGTGCAAGGCGTCCGGGTCGGCGTACGAATCGGCCAGCCGGTAGTGCGTGCGGCAGGCGTGGTCGCGCCTGCAGCGCGCGAACGTGCCGCCGGGCCGGTGACGTGCCCAAGAGCAGTTCACGTGGCCCTATACCCCTCTTCGGGTTCCAAACGCGCGCTTCCAGAGGGCGGAATTTGAAAACACTGCAGGCGCTCAGGATGAGGCATGTGTATAATCCACCGAGTTTTCAGAGAGTTGGTCAAGGGATATCGCAATTGAGACCGCTTCTCAACCGCTGGAACCTGGTAATTGTTGCGCTCGCGTGCGTCCCGGGCGTGGCCCAGCCTGCAACCGGGGTTACAGGACCTTTGCCGGAACGCTCTTTCACCCTGTGGGACTGGACGGCGCCCTGCCGGGAACTGGCACTTTTCGATGCGTGGGCGGCTGACCTTGCGTCGCTCGGATTCACGCGCATCGAGATCTCGGCGCCCTGGCGCGAATTGGAGCCAGAGCCCGGCGTCCACCGGCTTGGATTCATCCAGGAGCGTCTTGACATCTGCAAGAAGTATGGTCTGGGCCTGCGCGTGCGCATGAACAGCTGCTGGGCAGGGGCTGCCCCCGCGTGGTACGACGGCGACTTCTGGCAGGACGCGCACGGTAATCGCGTCTTGACGGGATTGCCGTCGATTCATGATGAACGGTTTTGGTCGCGGTTCGCGCCGCTCTGCACGGCGGCTGCCCAGGCCTTCGCCAACGAAGACATCTGCTGGAGCCCGTTCATCGGCGTGCATGCCGAACTCAAGTGGGCCGAGTGGTGGTCCTATGACCCGTCGAGCATCGCTTTCTGGCGCAGGAGCATTGCGCAACCGCGTCCGGAATGGCTCCGTGCCGTCGCGCCGGACGATGTGCCCCTGCCCGAGACGCCACCCATACCGCCGGAGACCACGGGCGTGCCTGATGCACATCCCGTAAACCGCGCGGTCATTGCTTATCGGGAGGAATCGTGGCGCGGGGCCCTGCGGCGATTTGTGGAGGCTGTGCGCACGGGCGATGGGGATGCGCGCGTGTCAGTGCCCCTCGGCGAGAGTTACCGCGGGCAAAGCGCGAGCATGTCGAATTTGGACTACTGGGGGCTGAGCCGCGGCGCAGACCAGGTGGTCCACTCCTACGACTTCTTTTGGCATGCGCAGGACCCGGCGTGGATGGCCGGCGCGAGCGTCGCCGCGTTCCAGGGGATCACCGGATTGCCCGTTTCCTTCGAACTGGATGGCCCGGTGCTCCTGACCGAGCACGGCTGGACGCTCGAACGCCTGCTCGAAACGGGCCGCTGCGCGCGCAACGCAGGCGCGGACTTGAACGTGGCCAACTGGTCCTATGCGGACGTGCTGCCGTCGAAGCAGGAAGTCGTGTGCGCATTCGCGGAACTCTGGCGCGAACCCGTGCACCAAATAACCATGCGCACCACGGAGACGGTCCTGCTTTTTGTGTCCAAGTGGGAGTTCTACAGTCTTCGCGAACCGGACGAACGGCTGCACGACACGCAGTTCGGCATCTGGAAGCGTCTCACGGACCGGGGCATCCCCGTCCGTTTCATCTGTGAGGACAACCTGGGCGAAGACCTGAGCGGCTACCTTGGCATCATCATCGCCGGTGCGCCATGCGACCTTATGCCGGAGCGCGCACGCGCAAAAGTGCAGGCACTGCCGTTGCCGCGCATAGCACCCTGATTATGGGTTCAGGCCGGGCTCTGTTCTCCCGAAACGGCGTGTTTGTGAAAACAGTCTTTGCGAAAATAGTTGCGTTCGCAAACATCATGTGCTACCGTACCGCGCGCATCCACAGGATGAACTGGCGGCCCCGCACTGCGCATAGCTGCTTGTAGGGACGGAGAAGGCGCGGTCCTCCATCACGGAGACATCGCGCCGCCGAACGAGCCGTTCGAAACGTGGGGAAGCCCGCGCGCGGATGCAGGAGGTTCTGGCAAGAAACGCTGCTGGATAGCAACGATCTATATCCCGCGACAGTACTTGTATTCCCCATACAACGGCAATACCCGCCGGTATTTCCGCTCCCCCTGACAACACAATCGGATACTCGAGCGAATATTGGAGAAGAGTAATGCCCTTTGAAAAGAAAAGCGCATGCGCGGTTGGCTTGCTGCTGAGCAATTTCATGCTTCTCGCCGGTTCGGGGCTTGCCTTTGCCCAAGGCCCCCCAGGCGGTCCCATGCCCCCGCCGGAAGTGTCGTTTGTCACCATCCAGCCGGAACAAGTCACGCTGACTACGGAACTGCCGGGCCGCACGACAGCGTACTTGGTTGCGGAGGTGCGCCCGCAGGTAAGCGGCATTGTCCAGAACCGGTTGTTTACGGAAGGCGGTCTGGTCACGGAAGGCGAGGTCCTCTACGAGATAGACCCCGCCCCCTATCAGGCCGCATATGACCTCGCCGTCGCGGCGCTGTCCCGCGCCGAGGCGAGCGTTCCGCCGCTGGCGTTACGGGCAGAGCGACAGAAGGATCTTGTTCCCACGGGCGCGGTGAGCCAGCAAGAATACGACGAGGTATTGGCTCGTTTGAAGCAGGCGCAGGCGGAGATTGCGTACAGCAAGGCCGCAATCGAGAGCGCTCGTATCAACCTGGAATACACGCATGTCAAAGCCCCGATTTCCGGGCGGATAGGCAGGTCCAACGTGACCGTGGGCGCGCTGGCCACCGCGCATCAGGGGCCGCCTTTCGCCGTCATTCAGCAGTTGGACCCCATTTATGTGGACGTTACTCAGTCCACCGCGCAGTTGCGCCTCCTGCAGAGCCGTCTGAACAGCGGCCTGCTCAAGCGGGATGAGGAAAACGTGAACAAAGTCCGGCTCATCCTGGACGATGGCACGGAGTATCCGCATGAGGGCGCGCTTCAGTTTCGCGACGTGACCGTGGACCCGACGACGGGGTCGGTGATTCTCCGAGTGCTTTTTCCGAATCCAGACGAGGAACTGCTGCCCGGCATGTTTGTTCGGGCGATGGTCACCGAAGGGGTCAACGATCAGGCTATCCTGGTGCCGCAACAGGCGGTATCGCGCACGCCGAAGGGCGACCCGCTGGTCCTGACGGTCAGCGCGGAAGGCAAGGCCGAACAACATCTTATCACGCTGGAGCGGGATGTGGGCAACCGGTGGCTCATCGCGGATGGGCTGGCGCCGGGAGACAAGGTAATCGTCGAGGGTTCGCAGCGCGTGCGGCCCGGTTCGCCCGTGCAGGCCGTGCCGTGGGAAGAAAACTTGGCGCCACAACAGGCGGTGCCCCATCCCGCGGACGAAACGAAGTAACGGAGTCGGCAGATGCTTTCAAGATTCTTCTTGCGCCGCCCGGTCTTCGCGTGGGTCATCGCGATTATCCTGATGGTGGCGGGCGGCCTGGCCATCTACATGCTGCCTGTCTCCCAGTACCCGCCGATTGCGCCGCCGTCGATCTCCATTACGGCGTTCTATCCGGGCGCATCGGCCGAGACGGTGGAGAACAGCGTTACCCAGATCATCGAACAAAAGATGACGGGCTTCGACAAGATGCTCTATCTGTCGGCCAACAGCGATTCCTCCGGTTCGTCGCGTATCGAGCTGACTTTCGAGCCGGGAACGGACCCCGACCTGGCTTGGGCCCAAGTTCAAAACAAGCTCCAATTGGCCATGGCCAGCCTGCCCGAGGTCGTGCAGCGGGCCGGGGTCAAGGTTGCCAAATCGACGCGCAACTTCCTATTGATTGTCGGTCTGATTTCCGAAGACGGCAGCATGGACAGCAACGATTTGCAGGACTATGCCGTCTCGAATCTCGAAAGAGTGCTCTCGCGGGTGCCAGGCGTCGGCGAAGTGGAAATCTTCGGTAATCAATACGCGATGCGCATCTGGATCAATCCGGACAAGCTGACCGAATACCAGATGACCGTCCAGGAGGTAATCGCCGCGCTGCGGGCCTATAACGTGCAGGTTTCCGCCGGTCAATTCGGCGGCATGCCCGCCGTCGAGGGTCAGCGGCTCAACTCGGCGATCATCGTGCAGAGCCTCCTGAAGACGCCCGATGAGTTTGCGGCTATCCCCTTGCGCACCAACCCGAATGGGTCATTCGTCCGTGTTTCAGATGTGGCGCGCGTCGAACTCGGAACCGAGTCGTACGACGTCACGGTGTTAAACAACGGCAGGCCCTCGGGCGGCCTGGCGATCCGGCAGGCGGCGGGTGCAAACGCCCTGCAGACGGCGAGCAACGTCCGAGCCAAGCTGGAGGAGATGAGCCATTTCTTTCCGCCCGGGATGAAAGTGGTGTATCCGTATGACACGACGCCCTTCGTGCGCGTGGCGATTGAAGAGGTGGTCAAGACCCTGTTCGAGGCCATTCTGCTGGTGTTTCTCGTGATGTACCTGTTCATGGGCAACATGCGCGCCACGCTGATTCCGACCATCGCGGTGCCCGTCGTAATTCTGGGCACATTCGCGATTCTGGGCCTGCTCGGATTCTCTATCAACATGCTCACCATGTTCGGGATGGTGCTTGCCATCGGCCTGCTCGTGGACGACGCGATCGTGGTGGTGGAGAACGTTGAACGGATCATGGCGGAAGAAGGCCTTTCTCCCTTTGACGCCACCGAGAAATCCATGGACCAGATCACGAGTGCGCTGATCGGCATTGGTCTGGTTCTCTCGGCCGTGTTTGGTCCCATGGCATTCTTCAGCGGGTCCACGGGCGTGATTTATCGTCAGTTTTCCGTGACAATCATCGCATCCATGCTCCTGTCCGTCGTGGTAGCGCTAATCCTCACGCCCGTTTTGTGCGCTTCCCTTCTGAAGCCGGTACCCAAAGGCCACGAGCCGGCCGAAGGCGGATTCTGGCTGTTCCGGCCGTTTTTCCGTTGGTTTGACCGGTTCTTTTATGTTTTCCGGAACCTCTATCTGAGACTTGTCGGCCATTCCCTGCGCAGGAGATACCGGTTCCTGGTCCTGTTCGTGGCCATTGTGGGCGCCATGGGATACTTCTTCGTGAAGATGCCGTCCGCCTATCTGCCGGACGAAGACCAAGGCATCATGATGATTCAGGCCCTGCTTCCCGCCAGTTCCACCGTCGAGCAGACGAAGGACGTGCTGCAACAAGTGCAGGACTACTTCCTCCAAGAGGAAACAGAAGCGGTGGACAGCGTCATGATGATCTGCGGTGCGGGCTTTTCCGGCAGGGGCCAGAACTCGGGTATGGCCTTTATCCGTTTGAAAGACTGGGAATTGCGTGACCGCCCCGATTTGCGGGTGAACGCCGTGGCCGAACGGGCGATGCTCCGGTTTTCTCAAATCCGGAATGCCCTGGTGTTCGCGTTCGCGCCGCCGGCGGTGGTTGAACTGGGCCGGTCGAAGGGGTTCGACTTCGAACTGCTGGACCGGGGCGGCATAGGCCACGGCGCGCTGATGGCGGCAAGGAACCAGCTGTTGGGCATGGCGGCAGCGGACCCCGTGTTGACCAAGGTCCGGCCGAACGGTCTGGAAGACGTGCCGGAGTTTCGGGTCGACGTGGACTGGGAGAAGGCGGGCGCCTTGGGCGTGCCTATCTCCGCGATTCACAATACGGTCTCTGCAAGCTTCGGTAGCGCGTATGTCAACGACTTTATCCAGGGTGGCCGCGTCAAGCGCGTGTATGTGCAGTCGGACGCGCCGTATCGCATGTCGCCGCAAGACCTCGAGCGACTGTACGTGCGCAATGCCGCGGGCAAGATGGTGCCGTTCTCCTCTTTTGCCTCGGGCCACTGGACATCCGGTTCGCCCAACCTGGAACGTTTCAATGGTTTTCCGTCCATGAATATCTCGGGCGAACCGGCCCCAGGCAGAAGTTCGGGCGAGGCTATGGCGAGAATGGAAGCGTTCGTGAAGCAACTGCCCCCGGGTGTCGGCTTTGACTGGGCGGGGCTCTCGTACCAGGAGCGGCAAGCCAGCGCGCAGGTGGGGCCATTGTATGCTTTCTCCGTCTTGGTCATATTCCTGTGCCTTGCGGCCCTCTATGAAAGCTGGCCCATCCCGATCTCGATTTTGCTGACGCTTCCGCTGGGCGTTCTGGGCGGCGTCCTTGCTTCCACTTGGCGCGCCCTGCCCAACGACGTGTATTTCCAAATCGGCCTCTTGACCACGCTCGGACTGACCACCAAGAACGCCATTCTGATCGTGCAATTCGCCAAGACGCGCGTGGACGAAGGCATGAATCTGATTGTGGCCACGCTGGAGGCGTCTAAACTCCGGCTGCGGCCCATTCTCATGACGTCGCTCGCGTTCGGGTTCGGCGTGTTGCCGCTGGCGATGGCGACCGGCGCGGGCGCAGGCGCGCAGAACGCGATCGGCACGGCGGTGCTGGGCGGAGTGGTGACTGCCACCTTCCTGGTTACAATATTTGCACCACTATTCTATGTGTTGATCCAGCAGACCTTCGGACGGCGCCGCAGACGGTCCCCGGTGACAGCCAGCGGACCGGAACCGGCCGAAAGGGTATAAGATGATCACGTATAGCCCCGCGAGATCGGAGGCACCCGCCGCGCGTGCATTGCGCGGCAGCGGCGGCGGTCGGGCCACGGTTGTTGGGGGACATGCCGCCATCCTGAAACGCGTTCCTGTGTGGACAGTGGCCGCGACGGCCATGCTGTGTTGCGGCTGCATGACCGGCCCTGATTACGAAAGGCCGGACATTCCCGTGCCCGATGCGTGGAGCGAACCATTGGAGCAAGGCGAGACTTCCGGCGCGGCCGTGCTCGATACGTGGTGGTCGTCCTTCGGCGACGTCAGCCTGGATTCGCTGGTCGCGCGCGCGGTGGCGGGCAATTTCGACCTGCAAATCGCGGAATCCCGGTTGAAACAGGCGCGCGCCTACGAGGATATCGCCGGCGCGGCATTGTGGCCGCAGGTAAATACTGCTGCTGCCTATCACCGTTCACAGACGCCCGAGGTCGATACGCAGGGCCGGAACTCCGGTTCCGTTTCGATTTCGCCCACCGGCTTATCCGTTACCGAAACCATGCCCGGCCCGTTCGGGACCATGTTCACGCTGATGCCTGACCTCACAGGTTCGGGCATGTCCCGCGTGACCATCAGTCCAGGCGTCAGCCCGCCCGACCGTCATAATGACCGCTATCAAGCAGGATTCGACGCTTCCTGGGAACTGGACATCTTCGGCGGTGTGCAACGGGAGCGGGAAGCGGCACGGGCAGACACGGCTGGCGTGGAAGAACTGCGGCGGGACGTGTTCATCTCGGTAGCAGCGGAAGTGGCGCGCAACTACTTCCTGCTCCGAAGCGCACAGCACCGTCTTGAAACAGCCGGAAAGAACATCGAGGCGCAGGAAGTGGCCCTGAACCTGGCGCGGGCGCGGTTCGGCGCCGGACTCACGAATGAACTGGACGTTAAATTTGCCGAAGCGCAGCTGGCGTCGTCCAAGTCGGTCGTCCCGGTGCTCGAGACGTATATCCAAGCGGCTATCCACCGGCTGGGCATTCTCATTGGCGGCGATCCCGGCACACTGCAGGAGGAACTGGCAGTGCCAGCCGCGCTGACGGAACCTCCGCCGGAAGTGCCTGTGGGCCTGCCCGCCGACATTCTGCGCCGGCGCCCGGACGTGCGGCGCGCGGAGCGGACAGTCGCCGCGGCCACGGCGCGTATCGGCGCGGCGCAGGCCGACTTGTATCCGCACTTCATGCTGACGGGGTCGCTGACTGGGTCGAGTTCCACATTCGACGGGATTACGCGCGGCGCAAACCGGATATGGTCCCTCGGGCCGGGTATCCGCTGGCCCATCTTTGACGCGGGACGCATCCGCGCGAACATTCGCGTCCAGGACGCGCGGCAGGAAGAGGCGATCACAACCTACGAGAAGACAGTGAAGATGGCGCTGGAGGAAGTGGAGAACGCGCTGGTCGCGTATGCAAAGGAACAGAACCGGCTCATCAGTCTGACCGAGGCAGTGAACGCCAACCGGCGCGCTGTTGAAATCGCGACGCAACTCTACACCAGCGGACTGCTTGATTTTCTCCACGTGCTTGACGCGGAGCGTTCGCTCTTCGCGAGCGAAGATCTACAGTTGCAGAGCGAAGCGCTGGTGTTGACGAACCTTGTCGCCCTCTACAAAGCGCTGGGCGGCGGCTGGGAGACAACGTATCCAGAAGCACTGGCCGAAAATACCGCGACCCCGGCCGCAACCGGGAACCCGCCCGCGCCATAGACAACGAGCACAGGTGCGCGCGCTGTTGTCGACGGCGTCGGACCCCTCTAAGACAACGGGAATAGAGACATGCCGCGCAAGACATCAGTCAAGGACCATACCGCGCCCGCCAGGGCGCGTGCCGATGTAGCAGATGATCTCCGCGAACGGATTCTGATTCGCCTTCTGACGGCGATTTCGCGTGCCTGTCGTATCTTTGGCACGCGGTCAATCAGTCACTTGGGCATGAGCACCAGTCAGGCAGCGGTGCTGGGCGAACTGTTCCGCCATGACGGCTGCCGCCAAGAGGACTTGCGCCTCATCGTGGCGCTCGATAAGGGAAATGTAACCCGGGCGCTGCAACGTCTCGAAGGAAACGGCCTCGTCGTGAGGAAACAGGACCCCGCCGACCGCCGGGCGGTGCGCGTGTATGTTACGGAAAAGGCGGTCGCCATACGCACGGAAATGCGCGCGCTTGCCACGCACTGGGACGACGGGCTCACTGCGGGATTCTCGCATGAAAAGCGGGAGATGCTCGTGGACCTGCTGCTGAGCGTGGAAGTCAATGCGCGCGCGATGGCCCGGCGCGAGGAAGCACGAGAAGCCCACAGGCCCGCTTGAACTCACGGACGGGAACGGTTAGAAGTACCTGTTTCACGTTCGTCACGATTGTTCCGGCAACGGCGGAAATACTCGGACACACGAGGCAAGCGGAGGCATTTCCAGCCATGATGGTGTTCTATTCTGTACTGCTCTTTGCGGTGTCCCAGACGCGGATTGACCCGCTGCCCGGGCAGGTCGGCTTTTTCCCCGCGGCCACTCAGTTCTCGCCGGTCCCCTCCGGCAACGGCTGGAAGGGCGAACCCGGACCTCTTGCACCGGAAGTGGCCGAGGCAACGATCGAGAACATAATCGCCCACGGGTTCACCGGCATCGAAGGTCCCACGCGCCGGCCCCCCGAAGAAGAGCGGCTTATCCTCGAATACGCACAGTCCCGGGGCATGTTCGTCACGTGGCATACCGGGGCGCTTGAAGGTTTTGGACGCGACACGCCGCCCGTACCTTGCGTATATGCGCCGGAGTATCCGGAGACGGTTCGTGACCGCGCCGAAAGCGCCCTGACCCCATTGAGGAACATCCCGCGCCTGTATAACGTGTTTACCTATCAGGACGAGCCATTTACGGCCGGTCCGCGGTCATTTGGTTTCAATGATGAGATCAAGCGGGAATTTCGCGTGCGCTATGGTTACGAACTGCCTGAAGACCTCGATTTGGCTCGCGGCGACCCCGGGCGCTGGCGCGACCTGATCGAGTTCCGCACGGCGAAGTTTCCGGACGCCTGGCGGCACGTCTACCGAGCCGTGAAAGAGGTACACCCCGGTTTCCGCGTGACACTCACACACGACAGCCACAACACGTTCGGCGCGGGCCGAGGTTCACATGCGGAGATTGCGATTGATGACGTGTTCCACTGGGGCGGCGATTTTGCGGACCTGTTCGTGTTTGATATGTATCCCTACATGATGTTCGATTTCCGGTTCGGCGAGTGCTCCAAACTGCCCAAACCTCGTATCAGCCAGACGCATTACGCCTTCGCACAAATGCGCGCCCTTACGCGCGCGTACAACCGCGACCTCGGGTTCTGGGTCGGGACCTATAATCCCGCGTGGTTTGGCCATTTCCTGTGTCCGGAACTGGCGGCGATGCACTGGTCCGAACGCGAGATGAGCATGACGGCCGCGGCGGCCGCGGCGAACTATCTCCTGACCGGCTACAACATTCCGGTGGATGCCGCGCACTGGGAGGCGTTTGGCCAGGGCCTGCGCCTGCTGCAGAAGGCCGGCGGAGGCCTCGTGCGCGCACCCAAAGTGAAGGCCCGGGCCTGTATGTTGTTTCCGCGGACACAGTATGTCCAGTTGCAGCGAGAGTACTTCAATGTGGGGCTGTCGTTTGAACTGTTCCTCCGCGCCTTTGGCGAACTGGATATCCTGCACGAGGACCAGGTCAAATACGACACGATGGGCGGCTACGACGTGCTGCTGCTGTTCGACGTCGAACTGCTTCCGCGCAAGGTGGCCGAGCACATTGCGGGCTTTGCGGCCCGCGGCGGCGTCGTCATCGCCGACTGCCTCCCGCAGCTCGACGAGAACCGCCGGCCGTTGGACGTTCTCGGGAGGGCCTTTGGCGTCGAAAAGGGCGCAACCGGCCGTATCCTCCGCACTGGGAGCTGGGTACCGTATCGGGACATGCCGCCGGAGTGGTTTTCCCGCTCCGAGAAAGCGCCCGATGAGACGGTTTTCGAAACCGATGTCTTCAGGTCAGACAGCTGGACCGCAGACCCCGCGCAAGGCATGGGCGATTTCCTTGTTGTCAGTCCGCGTGAGAATTCCGTGAAGGACGGCGAGGTCCTGGCGCGGCTGGAATCCGGGCGGCCCGCCGTGATACGGAGCGCGGTGGGAAAAGGCTGGGCGTATCTCTTGGGATTCTGCACGCAAGACACGTATTTCAATACCTGGCGGGATGAGAATACGGCACACCGCGAATCGTTGCGTGCGCTCTTTTCGGAATTGACCCGTACTGCGGGCATACGCCCCCATGTCCGTTCGGCCAACCCCGATATCGAGGCGTCGATCCGGGCCAACGAAAAGGAAGGTTTTCTGTTCGTGATCAATCATGAGGCGGCCGACCCGGAAACCTGCGTCGAACTGCGGGATCTCGCGTTTCCGATAGGCAGACTCGTCAATCTGGACGATGACGCCGATTTCCCGGCCGTACCCTTGCCGGATGGCCTGCGCATCGATGTCACTGTCCCGCTCGGAGAAGCACGTTTGTTTCACGTGCTGCCCGGATAGAACAGGTCAGCCGACGACTCTCAGCCGACAAGTCCGTTTTTGTTGTTGTGCCCTGCGTCTCGCCGTTGACCCGGTCTTGAAAACCGCGTCATGCGCCATTCATCATGTCTGGCAGAAACCTTCGTGCCGCGGGCGGGGAGAGAAGAAATGACGGGCGCAATGCTTTGTTGGGTGGCCGCAGCGA
>JAGMZX010000147.1 GCA_018005585.1 Candidatus Hydrogenedentota bacterium
GTCGTGCGCGCTGTTGCCGAGGCAGGCCGAGATGACATAGCGCTGTACACTGGCAACGACGATAATATCCTCATCGATTTGGTGACTCCTTATCGCTGTGCCACAGGAGCGCGCGTGGTGGAGCGCCGCATCGTGGGCGGACTGCTCGGGCATTGGGCGGTATGGACGCGCACGGCGGTGCGGCTATGGCTGGATTGCCGCAAAATTGCCCAGGCGGGCGGGTCGGTTCCCCGCGAACTGCTGACAAGAAACGCCGAAGTCACCGATGCCAACGCGGCTTTCTTTGACGCGGCGAACGGGTTTGCGGGGTGCATAGCCGGGCTCCACGAGGTGCTCCGCCGTCAAGGACTCCTGAAGAATATCTGTTGCCTCGACCCGCGAGAAACGCTCAGTCCCGGGCAGCTTGAGGAGATTGACCGGGTTTACGCAGGATATCCGCACCTGAACGATGATGATTTCGTTGCGGAACACCGCGACGCTTGGCTGAGCGATTGAGTACATCGCATGTCTTTCATCAACGCGGGAGAACAAAACATGAAACACCGGGCAGATGGGGCGATGGAACGCCGCACATTCTTCGGCGCATCGCTTGCGGCGGCGCTGGCCGCGCGGAGCGCGTCCGCCGTGAAAGACGCGGCGCCGCAAGCCCGCGAGGAGGATAGAGACATGCCAGAGGTTTCGTACTGGATGCACGGGTTCGGTGGAGACCCCAAGACTACGGCGGCGGCGTTGAAAGAAGCGGGTTTCGATATAGTCGTCGCGGGAGGAGACGTCGTCATCGCGGCCGTGAACGAAGCAGGCATGCAAGCGTGGCTCTGCGGCGGCGCGTTCGGCTACGGCGGCCTCGAAAACGAAGACAGCCACAAGGCCGTGGATATCCTCGGCGAAACGCAGGTCTGGTTCGGCTCGGGCTCGCCCAACGACCCGGAAATCCGCGCGGCGAATCTGAAATCATACGAGAGCATGGTGGCCACACCGGGCGTGACGGGCATCCTTGTCGATGGCTGCCGTTTCGCGTCGCCCGCATCGGGCCTGCGCCCCTTCTTCACCGACTTCTCCGAGCACTCGGAACGGAAAGCGGCCCAATCGGGCTACGATTTCGGGCGCATGAAGCAGGATGTTCGAGTCTTGTTTGACCTCGTCGCCGGCCTGGGCAAAGGCTGCGCGCAAGGCGCGGTGTGGCTGACCAGCCCGGCTGGCGTTGTCGAATGGCTGACGCTGCATCCGGGGGTGCTGGACTGGCTCCGCTTCCGTCGCGCATGTGTTACCGAACACTTCCGCGATATCAGCGCGATTATTCACGGCGCCGGACTGCGGATGGGCGTCTACATCTTTACGCCGTCGTTCGCGCCCCTGGTTGGGCAAGCGTATGTTGACCTCGCGGAATTTGTTGACGTATTCGCGCCCATGATCTATCGCAACTACCCCGACCGGCCCGGTCCCGCATGCTTGAATTGGGAGTTGATGGTGATTCCCGAGGAACTGGGGCTGACCGGCAAGCCGGAGGAGGCCACCGTGATGGAATTGATCCTGTCCTGGACCGGTCTGGCGGATGTCGTGCCGTCGCGGTCTATCGAGGAGGTGCGCGCCGCCGTGCCGCCTGAGGCTGTGGGGCGCCAGACCGCCATGGCGCGCGCACAGTTGCCCACGGACAAGGAGTTGGCCCCGATCATATACATCGACGACCCGGATATGGCCAAAACGGCTGCGCTCGTGCGTGATAACGGTGCTGACGGGATCAACTTCTTCGTTTTCAAGGAGAATTGGCGGGAAATGACCCGGCCTGCAATGCCTTGAAGAGCGAACTGCGTTGCGGTCGAGGCATCCCGCTACCCGCGCCTTCGCTTCGAAATGGCCTGCTTCTCGAAAGAACGCAATTCACGCTTAAGCATCAATCAAGATTATACTTGTGAGCCGCTTCAAGCTCTTTGTTTTTCAAGGCATAGCCGGTTTGTCCGGCCATTACACGCACAAGCGGTCGCCGGTTGCGCACTTACCGGAGAAGCAGGCGTGAACCTCCTTCTGGACCGCCAGCGATTCTTTGGTTTCTCCCGTATCGGACTGAATCACGCGTGGAAAGACCTGGTCGATGTCAACCGCTATTCGTATCATTCAATCCGCCAATGCTCATCATTTTCCTGCCATATTGTCCTCGAACGGGCACGCGCCGGTGCAGCCGGACATCCCACCTCGCGCCTTTACTCTTGCAGCCACCCGCTCAACATTTCCTCGCAGTTGACGACTTTCGCGGCGAGGTCCATGGGTACATAGAAGTAGTGGTTAGAGGCTTCGAAGCCAAGTCGGGAATCACGCATCCGCAGTCTATGCAGGCGCAGCGCCAAGTCTTTCTCATTGCGGACGATTTGCCGCAGTATTCCGGTTAGAGCAACCGTATCAGCATTGGCGTCCGCGGCAAGGAGCGCGTCCCGCGCAACGACGAAGCGGGACTGGTTCTCGACGCTGCGGAAATGGATGGCACATGCGTCGGCAACGAGCATTTCTTCTTCGAGCGCCACGCGTGCCTGCGGGGCGACGTCCAGCGCCGCCGTGTCGCGCTTGAGCGCGTCGAGCGCCTGCTCGAAGCCGTCCGCCACTTTCTTGAACTGCTCAATGAATACTTCCGCGGGATACACGGACCGCCAGCTCTGGAGGTCGTCATAGGGGAATCCAACCATCGTGGCCGCGTAACCCGTAGGCTCGCTCCATAGCGGATTCGCGGGGCCCATCTGTTGCGGGCCGGAGTACACGGTGCCGCCATGATATGGGTATTCCTGAAATGCTTTGCTGAACGCTTTCCATGCGGCAACGACATGGGGCGCGGGCGCGGGCCCGAAACGGCGCTCGGCCACGGTTCGCAGCACGCTGTCGACATCGCCCGCGTCCGGCATGCCCATGGCCGCATAGGCTTCAAGGTTCGGCGACGGGCAGCCGCCGAGGGTCCAGCCGAGCATCAGGCCGTCCACGCCTGCCGAGCGCAGATTGGCGGCGTGCTGGGCCACGTTCTCCAGCACGGGGATATATGGCACGGACGAGAGTTCCCACGTGTTTCCGGCCTGCACCTTGGCGACGCATTTCAGCCCGCGTTCGCGCGCCCAGGCCCAGTGCCGCGTAGCGCGCGGGCCCGGCCCGACCACGGACAGCGAGTATTCGCCTACGGTCGTGTCTACGCCGCCGCGCGAGATAGGGATGCTCCACTCGCTCACGCTCATGAAGGCCGTGTCTTCGGGCAGATTGCGAATCATCGCCTGCGCCTTGTCATCGGGCCAGCCCCAATCCCAGGCGATCAGCCTCGCGCCGCTGCCGGCTGCACGGATGCCTTCGAGAATGACGCCATTGAGTTCCGGGATGACGGTTTCCGGGCCGCGAGGCGCGCAGCGGGGGCATTCCGCGCCGCGATGATGGGACCAGCAGTTTGTCAGGTTCTCGGACGCGGTGATGGTGAAGAACCCCGCAAGGTCTGGCGCGGCGCGGCAGATTGTCGCGACGGCGTCACGCAGGTAATCCCGGACATCCGGCGCACTGGTGCACATCGCGGCATGGTCGCCCTCCGCGACGCCGCGCAATTCGGGATGAACCTCAAAGAACGGAAGCGGCATTGCGCGCGGCTCGTTCAAATACAAGTACACGCCGATACCGTGCTGTTTGGCGCGCGCCGTGAGTTCCTTCAAGTTGCTCAGGCGTTCTTCCCAGCGCTCGCTCAACGACGGGTCCCACGGGAACGGCGCAAGCTTGTACAAGACCGCCTGGAGCCAGACGCCGTCCACGCCGGCCTGCGCGAGCCGGGCCAGATAGCCGGCGGGATAGGCCGGGGTCTTCGTTTCGAGAAACGGGTCGCCGTACAGCATGAAATAGGATGAACAGTACCGCGGCTGGAAGCGGCTCTCCCCCGCCGGTTCCGCCGCGGGTTCTGGCATTTCCGAAAGCTCCCGGACGAAACCGAACATCGGTTCGGCGGGACCGGGCAAGCCCTCGGGGAATTCCCGGGCGACGACCGCTGCAATTTCGGCTTCCCGGGCGCGGACGGCTTCGTCCGGCGGCGCGTAACGCAGTAACGCGCATTTCGGCTTAAGGCTGCCGAGTTTGATGTAAAGAAAATCGTCCTCGCGCAAGGTGTAGGCAAGCTTCTCGGGGGTCCAATCGAGCAACTCCAGGAGTTGTTCATAAGGCAGCAGGTGCCAGTTACGCCGGATGATTGTGATATACGAACGGAGCCATTGATCTTCGGAGACCTCTGGCGGACCGCTCAGGCCCATGCGGCGGCCAAGGTCCAGCACCTCGCCGCTGTTCGAGTCGAGCACGGCCGCCATGCGGTCGACGGGTACGAGCCCCCAGTTGAGCCAGACGAAGGCGTGCAGACGGTCCGGAAATCCCGGAATGGCGACCGGTTCCGGCGCAGAGCCCACCGGCAATTCAACCGCATGCAGCATGGTCAATCCGACAACTGCAAGAAACATGGCATGAACTCCCCGTTACATGGCCTGCAAACGCATGGTCATATCGCCAAGTCTCACACGATACTCGCACGAGACCGCAAAGTCGATTTCGTACTCCCGGGTGTGCCGGGCAATCTCGTCACTGGAACGCGCCGGCCACGAGCAGGACTTCCGCGCCCGCGGCCAGCACCATGCCTCTCGGACCGCGTTCATCCGGGAACAGGGCCGGGCTGTGCGGCATGGCAGCCGTCTCGACCTTCCAGACAATCGGGGGGTCAAGGCTGTCCACGGAACCCGCAAGACACAAGATGATTGCGAGACATTCAAGCATTGCACGGTTCCTCGTGCAACCGCTCCCTCCGCGTCATTCCTTGAACACGCGCCCAAGCTGCGCCAGCCGTTCCCGCGCTTCGGCGATGATGTCGTCAATGATCTGTTTGCAGGTCTTGATTTCGTGGATGCGCCCGACCACCTGCCCGCAAGCGATGGTCCCGGCGTTGACATCGCCGCTCAGGTAGGCGTCACGCCCCACTTTGCCCGCGATGATGGGCAGCAACTCCTCCAGAGTGGCGCCCTCGGCTTCCAGTCTCGCCACCGTGAGCGCGGCCTCGTTCTTGATAATGCGCGCCGCATTGCGGATTGAACGCTCGACCACGACCGTGTCCGTTTCCTTCGCGGCAATCATCCATTTCTTGAAGTTGTCGTGCATGGGGCTTTCGACCGATGCCATGAAGCGAGTCCCCATCAGCACGGCGTTCGCGCCCAGCGCGAGCGCGGCCACGAGGCTGCGCCCGTCGCAGAATCCGCCCGCCGCAATCACGGGCACGTGCAGTTCTTCCGCGGCCTTCGGGATGAGAATCAGCGACGGCACGTCGTCCATGCCGGGGTGCCCCCCGCACTCGAAGCCCACAATCGTCACGGCGTCCACGCCGATGCTCTCCGCCTTCTTCGCGAAGCGCACCGCCGGCACCTTGTGAATGAGCTTGACGCCCGCCGCGTGCAGCTTTTGCACGTAAGGTTCGGGGTTGCGGCCCGCCGTCTCCACCACGGGCGCCCCTTCCTCGCACACAACGTCCATGAAGGCGTCGGTCTGGTCACCGGGCATGAGCACGGGCAGCATGGAAATGTTCACTCCGAACGGCTTGTCCGTCATGTCGCGGGCCTTTCGGATTTCCGCGCGCAGTTCCTCCGGGTAGGCGAACGACACCGCCGTGATGAAGCCGCAGCCACCGGCGTTTGACACGGCGGAAACCAGTTCCGCCTTCGCAAGCCACTGCATTCCCCCCATGAGAATCGGGTATTCGATTCCAAGCATTTCGGTAATACGCGTCTTCAGCATGACAAGATTCCCTCCGGTTGCGTGCGATGCGCGGCCAAGGAGTGCGGACCCTTGCGCCAGATTTGCGGGTATTAGACGGACCCGCGGCGTAAAATGCAATGCGACAGCGAAGAATGCCGCCCGGACAGCCGGCGAACCGTCCGGGCCGCTCCCGTTCTTATTGCGTATCAGGGCGATTCCGGCAAGCGGCTGAACTCAGACGGACAGCAGCTTCCGGGCCCGCTCAAGCCGCCTGCGGATGTCGATCTGCTGCGGACAGGCCTTCGTGGCGTCCGCGAGGTCGACGTAGTCGAAATCCCGCTCTTCGGGCTGCAGGGACCGATAGAGCTTGCGGGCGCTGTCACACTCGTGATAGCTCTCGTAGTACATCAGGTAGCGCATCTGGTCCGCGATCCGCAGCTTGCCCGGTACGCGCGATTCGCACAGGTGATTGCAGCCGTTGCAATAGTGTTCGGAGGTCAGCGCGGCGAGCCGGTGCAACTGCATGTACTCGTCCATGGACAACTTCACCGGCGATATGGCTGCCGCGGTGTTCTCCATGACGTGCTCGACGCTGGACATCTGAGAACAGACCGCGTCGATGCGGTCGTCAGCCCAAACGGCCTTCAACTTCGCCTGCGTCAGCGTGAAGTTGTCGGACCGGAACGGTACGATCTCCTCCGCGTCGTCGGGGATCGCGGCCAGCGTCTTCATCGCCACCAGGCCCAGACCCTTGCTCTTGGCTGCGTCAATGGCGCGGTTCAACTCGACGTTTCCGTACTGGCGGAAGTTGTAGCGAAACAGAACCACATCGACGCCGCCCACTTCCGCCGCTTTCGTCAACATCGCCGGCACGGACCCGTCATGCACCGAAATCCCGAAGAATCGTGTCTTGCCGCTCTTCTTGAGGTCATCGGCCATTTGAATGAATTCAGGTTCCAAGTAGCGCTCGTGATGGGCCATGTGGATATAGAAGAGGTCCACGTAATCCATCTCCAGGTCAGCCAGGCACTTGTCCAGCTCTTCTTTGAACCGCTGCGCCGAGGCCTCCTCCACGCTCAGATAGACCTTTGTCGCGATGAAGAGCTTCTTACGGTCGGCAATCTGGCGGTTGAACACAGCCACGGCCTTCTGCGCCAGACCATCCGCGTACATTTGGGCGGTATCGATGTAATCGACGCCCATCTGGAAACAGCGGTGGAGCCTCTTGTCGTACTTCGGGTCCATGGTCTGGCAAGTGCCCATCTGGAGGATGGGCAATACTTCGCCGGTCGAGCCCAGGGGCTTGCGCGGCACCTTGCCCCCGGCGGGGGCAGGCACCTGTCCTGCCGCTCCGTCCGCGGCGCCCATCATGCCCAGTCCCATACCACCGGCCACGGTCCCACGAATGAAATCGCGCCGCCCCATGGGTCCTGTCTTCATGCTCATGGTCTCCTTGTTTCTCGTGTTTGACTGCGTCATTCCGCCCAATCGGCGGGCGAGAACCGTCAAGCGCTCAGTACGCGCCGGGCTTGCGCCAACCGCTCCGCGATGCGAATGCCCTGCGGACATGCTGCCTCCGCCACGTTCAGGTCTATGCCTTCGAAGCCACGCTCTTCCGCGCGCAGCCTGCTATAGAGTTCCCTGGCCCGCTCCGTCTCGCCGTAGCACTCGCGATACATGAGATACCGCAGCGTGTCCGCGATGCGCAGCGTGCCACGCGCTTCGCTCCCGACCGCGCTTGCGCCCACGCTGATGCCCGCGGCCTGCTTCATGAATCCGCGCCGCGCGATGCCGTCCCTGTTCATGCTGCGCACCTTGCCTCCCCGTCAGCCTGTAACCTCACGATGTTTCAAGAGCAACTTCCGTTCATCCGACCGGCTTTCCCCCACCGCCGTAACGTACACGGCGCGGTCATCCCGGACGGGGCATTCGTTCTGGCAGATGCCGCACCCGATGCACAGGTCCGGCACGATAAAGGGCTTGTTCAAGACTACGATATTGCCAAAAACGTCCTTGGTCTCGACGTCTTTAGCCTGGATCGCCTTGGGCGACACCGGGCACACCTCCTCACAGACGACGCAGGGGATTTCCATGGCGTGCGGCAAGCATCGCCCGACATCGTAGAAGGCCGTGCCGAGCCGGATCGGGCCCTGGCCGGCGTAAGCGCCTTTGCCCAATTTCTCCTCGACGGTAATCTTGCGGATTGCGCCTGTCGGGCACACCTCCGAACACAGGGTGCACTTCAACTGGCAGTGCCCGATATCGAAGTTCATTACAGGCGTCCAGAGCGCCTCGACGCCCGCTTCCTCGAACGTGGCCGGCTGCAGCACGTTCGTGGGGCACGCGTTGATACACTGGTCGCACTTGATACACTTGGCAAGGAACAGGCTCTCTTCCACGGAACCGGGTGGCCGAATCAGCGCCCCGGAGAAGTTCTTGTCGGTATTTACGCCGTGGTTCTTGATGAAAGGATACGCCAGCACGCCCATGATGGAAGCAAAAACCAATTTCCGGCGCGAGAGGTCTGGCGCGGCTTTCACCTGTTTTGTGTCCTGCCGCAGCATGCGGAACGACAGGGCGTCCTCGGGGCAATCATCAATGCAATTCATGCAGGAAAAGCACTCGCTCTGGCGCAGGATGCTTTGCGGGTCCGAGGCGCCTTCGCAGCGCGTCAGGCACAGATTGCAGTCTGTGCATTTGTGCACATCGCGGTTGATGCGGAACAAGGCGAAACGCGAGAACACGCCGAGCAACGCACCGAGCGGGCACAGCACGCGACAGAAGAACCGCGGAATGACCGTGTTCATCGCCACGAGCCCGAACAGGATCACGCCTATCCAGAACGAGCCGACAAAGACGCGGCGTTCGACACCAGGGCCGAATTTCAGATTGTCGAGCCACAGCGTGTCGAGTTCGAGGCTGCCTGCCGCCTCGGAAACCTTGTCGATGCCGAGGTCCGCGGCAGGGGCCACTACGGTGGCGAATGTGCGGTACATGAGGCAGATCGGGTCGAGCAGGCCGACCTGCAGCGCGCCCATGGCCGCCATGAGGACGAAAACGATGAGAACGACATATTTCAGCGCGAAGACGGGCCGGTACCGGTTATCTTCGATGCGTTTCTTGCCCGTCCCAACGTTGAACAACCAGCCGACGAACTGGTGCAGCGTTCCGTAGGGGCAGACCCAGTTGCAGAATACGCGCCCGAACAGCAGGGTCAGCGCAAGCACGAGCAACCCCCAGCCGAGATACCGGTAAATGCGCCCCGTCGAGAGCATGGTCGCGAGCAGCACGAGCGGGTCCATCTCGAGCAGGCGCGAGACCGGGTAACCACCCAGGCGCGACGTCCATGTGGCCCAGACGGAAAACAGGAACACCAGAAAGAAAAACGCCTGCGACACAATGCGGATATTGGTGATGCGCAGGGCTTTCCTGAGCGAAAAACCTGTCAGGTACTGATTAATCCTGCGCATTTGCGTCACCCATACTGCTCTAGCCCGCAATTTCCTTGGTTCTTCCCAGCCAATCGACGCGGCCTGCGCCTTTGGCTTCCGCCTTGTACAGGTATTCGGGATAGTCCCGGCCCCGTTCGAGCAGGTGCTCGAATGCCCACGCGTCCGACGCGACGGGGTCGAGGCTTGCCAGCACGGCGTCGCCCTCCTTCACGTTCGAGGGATCCCCGCCGGTGGGTCCGTTCTTCATCAGCACGCGCGTTCCATCGAGAATCGTCAGCGTCGGGCGCATCATGATCGCCAGGTCCGATACGATGCCGTGGATGTCCTGGTGGAACTGATTACGCGTTCCGCCCAGCAGACCGTACCAGTTCTTGAGGCCCATCGAGGCGCTGCACAGGTTGTGGTCCTTGACCGGGGCGAGGCCGATGACCTTGTCCACGTTGGTGAAGGGCCGGTGAAAGAACCACCAATCGCGGATCAGCTCCGCGTTGGGCGTGTGCAGCATCTTGAACGCGTTGGAATCGGGCAGATACACGCGGCCGCCGGACCTTTCCGTGGCTTCGCGGATGCGGCTCTTGGCGAAGCAGTCCGCGGGCGATTCGATGGGGTTGTCGGCCACGCGCACTTCCTGCGCGCCGCAGTCCACGAGCAGCATGCGTACCAGCGCCTCGAGCAGTTCCGGGTTCGACGTTGCGCCCAGGTTCGGCGACCGGTCGAAGGCAACGTTGGGCTTCACCAGCACGACGTCGCCGCGCTTGATGTAGTGGCCAAGCCCGCCTACGGCATCCAAGGCGCGCCGGAGTTTTTCCACGGGCGGCCCCTCGCGCCCGATGCCCACGTCAAAAGCGCCATCGGGCTTCTCCACGTGATAGTCCCGCAGCGTGAACGGCTTGAGCACCGGCCGGCTGCGCAGGCCCCTCGAATCCTTGAGCGAAAGGGGCCAGTCCTCCGGCGCGGCCGCAAGATATGCCACGGCGCCGCCGATACCGCCCGCAGTCAGGAGGCGTCCCACGAAACGGCGGCGCGTCAGCGGCGCCTTCTGGTACTCCGGATGCCGGATATCCCTATGCTGCGCCATCCAGGACTCCTGCAAGTGTGTCGTTATATTCGCGGGCGACGGCTTCGCCGGGCGCGTTCTCCACCCCGAAAACGTACCGCCCGCGACGGCTTAACGCCAGAAACGTCTCGAGGTACGCATGCTTCATGAGCACGGAATCCTCACCTTCCATGACAACAGCGTAGTCGAACTTGTTATTCTCGACCAGCTTCGCGAACAGGGCCGAGGCGCCGGCGTCGTCCGCGTCCAGATGCACGAAATACCGGGCATCCGGGCTATCGGGCGGCACGCCAAACCAGAAATCCTGGGCAAAGCCAAATTGAAAGACGTCCGACTTCTCGTAGGCGATTGCATCGAAAGGCAAGCCCAGCCCGTCGGACAAAACCTTGTAGGGGACGGGGACAGACGTTTCGCCCGACCCGAGCGGCGCGACCGATTCGATAATTTGCACCGCCTTCTCGCGGATGACCGGGTCGCTGCTGGTCCCGCTCAGTTTCAGATAGTATGGCCCGAACAGGGCAACCGCGCCCGCATCCGTCGCGTAATAGTTCGCCGGCCCGAGCTTATCCGTGGCTTGCTCCGGGTCCCGCTGCGCCGCGAAGATGCCCAGCGCATTCTCAAACGCGCCCATGTCGTACAACTCGACGCTGATTTCCTGAGCGCCGTCGGGGCTGGCCAGCGCGAGGTAATGGAGCATCTGAAAACCGAAGGCCAGATACTGCTCCGCCGCACCGTTGATCTTCTCGTACAGCTTTTCGGGATCGAATTCCTGCAAGCGGGAAGAGGGCGTCCAGCCGCCCGCAAGAACCGCATCCGGGAACAGCCCCAGTTCCGGCGCGGCTGCGGCCGCTGCCGTTGCGGCGCCCGGCTCGACCCATCGCTCGACCGGCGCATGATAGAGCGTATCCGCGACCGTGTCCCGAATGAGCACATCCATCGAAATATCGCGTTCGGACGGGTCATACGCGTCCTTGCACGTCGCAAACCATGCGGCGGCAAGGGCCAAGAGCAGAAGAAGACCCACACTGCAAGCCGCTTCGCCCGCGGAGATGCGCTTGCGGAAGACCTTCCTTTTCCGGTTGTTGAATACACGCTCCTTGCTTGCCAAGCAGGGACACCGTCCTTTCTCCCGGCGCGCGGCTGCGTATCGCCTCGCCATCCACCGCAGACGCGGCGCCGCGCCGGCCGCACTGAAAACCAACCTGTGTTCGCATGCGCCGCGAAACTGTAACGAATCCGGCGTTGGGGTGCAAACGGAACCTCAACCCAACAGCATTACTCGCAAATAGGACTGCTCTGAAGCGCATCGGGATTCACGGTGCAAGGGACTGTGACTATTGGGGATAACGTCAAATCACGGCCCCATGGGATTGCGCAGATAGTAGAGAAACCCGTCCTCCGCGCCAATCAGCAGGTCGGGTACGCCATTACGGTCCCAATCCACTGCGGCCGGGCAGGTGTCGTGTCCCGCCAGGACACGGCTGTCCAGCATCCCTTCGTTCCGGAAAACCCATGGGTGTGCGGCATCGCCAACGTTGCGCAGGAAATCGATGTTCTTGCCGTCGACCAGGATGTCGATTCTTCCATCACGGTCCCAATCGGCCATGCAGAACTTGCGGCGGCCGCTCTTGCCCGCGCGCCTGTCATTCAGGCGAAGCGGCTCCAGAGATTCGTTGAGGAAGATACGTTGCGGCGGAAGCAGCAGCAGCGTTTCGCCCTGGCGCCGGCGCTCGAAGTAAGCCAGATAACCTTCGGTGTCGAGCATGACAAGGTCGGGCAGGTTATCGACGTTCAGGTCAATGACGAACGGCGTCGTGCGCCATTGCGTTACGAGTTCGCGCCCTTCCGGATTCCACCAGAGCCATTCGGGCTTTGGCGTTGGACCGCTCCAAGCGACCTCGATGGGCCGGGCCGCTTCGAGCATGGGCGCCGTGCGGGTCCCGGTGCCCCTGTGCCACAGCACCTTGCCCCAGATGCTGTTCAGCACGATATCGAGCAGGCCGTCGGCGTCCCAGTCGCACACGTTGAGCACCGTATAACCCCACTTTGCCTCGGCGGGACCCTGAATCGAGCCATTCGGCCCCGCCTGGATGTGGATGGTTTCGCCGCCGGCCTGCAGATAGACGGGCGGCGCGAATTTCGGCGGATTGCCGCCGTCGCGGTTCTCGACGAAGTTGATGTAACCTGCCGTGTCGCCCGAGAACAGGTCTTCGTCGCCGTCGGCGTCCCAATCGACGGAGAATGGCGTGCAGAGGACACCGATCTTGACTGCATCCGCTTCCTGCTGAAAGAAGCGCGGCGGCAAAAACGCGGGCATGCCGTTTTCAGTCGCGCCCGTGTGCTCGAGCAGCGCGACGCGCCCGTCCTCCTGGCCCACAATGAGGTCCGCGTCGCCATCCTTGTCCCAGTCGACGGCGATGACCTGCAGCATTTCGAGGTCCATCGCGATGGGCGCGCCTTTGCGTTCGAGACGGCGGCCCGCGGCGTATGCCGGCGCCGTCCGCGTGCCGGTGTTCTCAAAATAGGTAAACTTGTCGAGGAACTCGCCGCAGATGAGGTCGAGGTCGCCGTCCGCGTCGAAATCGGCGAAATTCGGCGACGGGCAGCCAAAGACGTCAATGGGCCTGCCTCCCGCCATCACCTGCACGGCGGAGGCGTATGCGGGCACGTCGTTCGCGCCCTCGTTGCGGATGAAATAGACGTACCCGTGCAGCGGCTCATGGGTCCATTCACCTTTCTCGTTATAGGCGTCGTCCCAGCCGTAGCCGCGCCAGTCGCTGACGCCCACAATCAGGTCAATGACGCCGTCGCCGTCGTAATCGCAATACTTCCACTGGTTCGCGCGCCCCGCGTAGAAGTCTTGCTGATACGGCAGTGTCTCGGGACGGTCCAGCGCGGACTTTCGGAAATTCGGAAAGACCTTGTTCGGGACCATCACGTATGGCGTGTCGCCCACATACGAGACCGTCATATTCCGTTCGGGTTTACAGACGCGGCGCGCCGCCTTGAACACCGGAAACCGCACGTCTCCCTCGGTGTTTTCGAAGAAGTAGACGCCGTTGTACGGCACGTCCGGCGTCGCCACTACCATGTCGAAATCGCCGTCCGCGTCATAGTCCATCGGTAACGGATGCGCCCAAAGACCTACGCCCAGGTCGACTACGAGACCAGGCTGGTTGTAGAGGATGCGCTCCAGTCTTGATTCGGTGGGGAATGCCGTTGCTGACGCAGATAGACAAAGCACTGTCAGAAGAATTCGAAATCCCATGGACTGGAACTCCCTCTTTGAGCTTGAGAGACACAATACGCATCGTTTTCGCTTTGTTGGCGATTGGGCCGGGCTCGCGCTTGCGCAGATTGCGGCATCCCCGGCGCCACGACCCGAGCCACACACGCCATGAAGAAGACGATAGCTCACTACCTGCCAGGATACAAATTGAGTATTGTGTTCCCGGGATTGCCCTGTCAACAGCCTATGCGGACTGAGCGGTAATGAAATCACGAACGGCATCGGCCTGAGGCCGGTGACCGTCAATCAGCACGGCGGCCAGGATGGAATAACCGGATAGCCGTCCCTTTTCGACCAAGCCGGCGATGCTCTCCATCTGGCGCGTGACTTGGTCAACGGGGATGGGCGCGGCCTTGGTGTAGTCGCGCAGGTACACGCCCATGACGATGGGTTTGCCCGGAAAGAGCGCCTGGCACTGGTCAACGTACTGGGGCATGTGCGCGATGTTTTCCGACATCCAAATCCACAGAGTCACAACATCGATGTGCGGGCGCATGCCGGTCCAGAAATCCAACTCCTCCAACTCGTGGGTGTAGACCACAGTCCAAAGTTTGAGTTTGGGGTTCAGGTTCCGGATGGCGGTGCGAATGTCGCCGAACTCCGCCGGGCCGTACTCTGAACTCTTCATCAACCCCAGGAGGTCGTCGCAATAGACGCCCGTCACTTTCTCGAACTGCCGGGCCAATCGCGCGACGTTTTCTCCTTCGGTCCGCACCGTCACGGGGTCGCTCTTGGGTTTGCATGCGGGCCGTCCGTCCGCGTTCCACTCCCAACCCCATTTACTGATATCGCAGGTGACTTCGTCGTAGT